>CAYVCS010000044.1:0-8616 GCA_964450455.1 uncultured Gammaproteobacteria bacterium
TGCAAAAGAACAACGTGATGCGTTGATGTCTCAAAAATTATCGTTAGCGAGGCAATAGTTTGTATGTCAAAGAAATTATCTGTTATTTTTGAAGGTAGATTTTGTTGATTACCTGGGGACAAATTGTCTCTAGAGGTGGAAGAATAGCAAAAAATGCACAAATTGAATTGGAACAAAAAACAGGTAAGCCAGTAGTGAGTGGAAATAATTATAAAAAATTATCTGAAGGAGCGTAATCATAAATTTATTATGTCAGCCATCTCCATAGTTCAGAAAACAATCGTTGATATATTTTCCGCTATCAACATGAATGTAGGACACGACGAATGTGTTATTCCTCCTCAAAAAGAGATGGGCGATGTTGCGTTTCCTTGTTTTACGCTTGCATCAGAATTAGGAAAAAAACCGAATGAAGTTGCTAGTTTTTTATGTGAACAATTGAAAGGACATATGTCGGCTGAATCGCATATACAAAGTATAGTTGCGTCGGGTCCATACATTAATTTTTTTATTGATATTCATTGGCTTGCAGGGCAACTATTTGAAGAGATTCTCAACAATCGGGAAAAATATGGGACGAACAATCAAGAACATTCGCATATTCTCTTTGAATATTCTCAACCAAACACGCATAAAGAATTTCATATTGGTCATGTACGCAATGTTGTTTTAGGATATTCTTTAGTTCAATTATATCGTCATCAAGGAAATGTTGTTGAAGCGATAACCTACGTCAACGATATTGGAAGTCATGTGGCAAAATGTTTGTGGAGTTTGAAGAAATTTTTTGCGGATAAAATTCCGACTACAGAAAAAGGAAGATTTTTAGGAAAAGTATATGGGCATACGGGTTCAGTTTTGAAAGAACATCCTGAAATGAAAATAGAAATACAAGAACTGTTGCAAAAATTAGAGAGCGGTGACGCACAAACTCTTGCGTTGTGGAAAAAAACGCGTCAGTGGAGTTTGAATGGATTTCGCGCGATATATACAGATCGTGGAATAGAGTTTGATGATGAGTATTATGAAAGTGATGTGAAACAGGATGGACAGCGTATGGTTGATGAATTGCTTGCGCGTGGCATTGCTAAGATAAGTGAAGGGGTTGCGATAGTTGATCTATCTGATGAGGGAAGTGATGTATTAGTTGTTCGCAAATCTGATGGAACAGGATTATATGCGACGAGTGATTTTGGATTAGCTCTCGCAAAAAATAAAAAACAATGGGATGAAAGTATTGTGATGACTGATGTGCGACAAGCATTATATTTCAAACAGCTTTTTGTAACGCTTAACCGATATGGAATGAATCGTACTATGCGTCATATTGGATATGAATTTGTTAAACTTGATACTGGATTGATGTCATCTCGGACAGGAAATGTTATTTTATTTGAAAATATGCGAGATGAGGTGATAGGTATTGCTTATGAAGAAACAAAAATGAGACATCCGCTATGGAGTGAATCAAAATTAAAAAAAACAGCGCATCATCTTGCAATCGCCTCGATAAAATTTTCAATGCTTAAAATAAAACCCTCGCACGTAATTACGTTTAGCACGAAAGAAGCGTTGTCATTGTCAGGATTTTCCGCTCCGTATGTTCTGTATATGTATGCGAGAATTCAAAGTATGTTGAAAAAAATTACTGTTGTAGAACGTACAGCATTTTCATATCCGTTGAGAGATGTAACTGAAACGTCGCTCGTTTTGATGTTAGCGCACTATCCAGTGTGTATTCGTGACGCGCGATTGAAAGAAGATCCGTCAGTAGTTTGTAAATTCGTATATGAATTAGCTCGCGCGTTTAGTTCATTTTATGAAACGTGTAGTGTGGTAGATGCTGAATATGATGTGAGAAATGCGAGAATACAATTGATTCAATCAGTCGCGTGTGTATTCCATAACTCCTTGACTATATTAGGAATTACACCAATTAAGGAAATGTAAATGAAGTGTAGGTAGCTTTTTTAAGACGCTAGATGTCTTTCGTTTTACAACCTAAAAATCTAGTTTGACGCTCATCGCAATTTTAGATACAATAGCAATATATTTCTTTACTTTTTTATATGTTACAAGAAGATGAATACTCCGTGCTCAATAATGCGCAAGATGAAGTTGAGACCATCGTTGGGCCATCGGTAAAGGTGGAAGGTGATTTTGTCTCAAAGGGGAATGTGGTGATTGAAGGCACAGTGCTGGGAAGCGTCAAAACAGATAAAAATTTGCGTGTGGAAGAAGGTGCGCATATTAACGCTGATGTTCGGGCTCAAAATATTCGTGTCGCAGGAGAAATTCGTGGAAATGTTGTGGTAACTGGATTGTTAGAATTAACTGCAACAGCTCGTGTGCTTGGCGATATGACAACAAAAACGTTGGTTGTTGCCGCAGGAGCAATTTTGCATGGTAATTGCACGATGGAAGATACCGTAATTGAAAAACCTCTTGCGCGAAAAGTTCGCACAAAAGCGGAAATTAAAGAAAGTGTACATGATTTAGAAATGGAATTTGAAGAAGAACGAGAACGTGAACTTGCATAACTCTTGTTAGGAATTAGCTTTTTAGCTTGTACCTTTTTTAGTAAATGTTTGTCTGAAGCGTATTCCTAAAAAGCTAATTTCCTAACAACCTACACATTAGACGTATGTACATTTATTTATACGATTCTTTTGTAAAAGATAAAAAGCATATTGGAGTTGTTTCGGCGTGCGAAAATCGGTTGACAGATTTCGGTATTTTTGGAAAGATCGTTCGTATCACACGTTTTACCAATCCACTGCGTATTATTGAGGATGAGTTACGACGCGGAGTAAAAACTGTGGTAATAGTGGGAAATGATGATACATTTGCGCGTGTAATTGCAAAAGCGGCTGGCGTAAAAGGAGTTACTTTTGGATTTGTTCCTATTGGCGAAAATAATAGCGTGGCGGAATTATTAGGTATACCAGTCGGATTATCAGCATGTGATGTATTGGCGCGACGACGTGTAGAGCATTTAGATGTGGGAACATGTAATAATCAATTTTTTTTCAGACGAGTTACGCTTTCGGGAGAACAATTTGAGTTAGTGTGTGAGGAACAATATGCAATCGCATCAGAAGGCAAATCGTCTGAAGTAGAAATATGCAATCTCGGAGTTCCCGTATGGATTTCAACAGTTGATTCAGGAACGCTGAAACCGCAAGATGGAAAATTTACCTTGTTTATGCGTCCCGCAAAAAAAACGTTGTTTGGTACAAAATATATAAAGCCAAGTATTTTGCAAGTCAGGAAAATCCAAGCGCATTTTGAACGTCCACTTGTTGTTTCAGTAGATGGAATTCTAAGTAAAGAAAAACGTTTGAACATAGAAGTCAGTAGAAAAAAATTTCAGATTATTGTCGGGAAAGAGCGAAAATTTTAAGTAGTATGCGCGGGTGGTGAAACTGGTAAACACGCTAGCTTGAGGGGCTAGTGCCTGAAAAGGCTTGGAGGTTCAAGTCCTCTCTCGCGCATAGAGAACGCAATATACATAGCGTGCCCTCGTAGCGCAGTGGTAGCGCAAATGCCTCTTAAGCATTGGGTCGAAGGTTCGAATCCTTCCGGGGGCATGTTGCATATAACTTTGGACGATTAGCTCAGCTGGTTAGAGCGCCTCGTTTACACCGAGGAGGTCGTAGGTTCGACTCCTACATCGTCCATGTTTCGCGCTAGGAAAGGATACTTTTTGAGGATGGAAAAGTCACCGAATGAGTTGTCCAAAATTAAGTATTACCATGACAAATATCGTTATGTATCTTTCTTAGGAAAAATCATCCGGTGAATATTCTTGGTTTACCCAAAGTGGCTTTAGAAAAAATTCTAGCCATTGTGAAAGAATTACGAGGATTGTTTAGATGAAAAAGGAATATTGTGTCGCAAAGAAGACAAAAAACGATTACTACCAAAAATAGTAATGAGGTCGAACGACAACAGAATATGCAAGCCGAAAATTCCCAAATCGTCATATATAAAGACCAAAAAGGTAATATCAAAATTGATGTTCGTTTTGATGGCGATACCGTCTGGCTGACACAAAAAATGATGTCATTACTCTTTCAGGTTTCAGTTCCCACAGTTAACGAACATATAAAAAACATTACAAATGAAGGAGAGATAGAAGGCGGAGCAACTATTAGGAAATTCCGAATAGTTCAAAAAGAAGGTGAAAGGGAGGTTGAAAGGAATGTTGAATATTACAATTTGGACCTCATTATCGCTGTTGGTTATAGGGTAAAGTCAGCACAAGGTACGGCATTCCGCAAATGGGCGACCGAACGACTCTCCGAATATATTGTCAAAGGATTTGTGATCGACAGCGAGCGGCTCAAAAACCCTGATTTGCCATTTGATTATTTTGAAGAGCTTGAGCGCACGATTGCCGATATCCGCACGAGTGAAAAGAGATTTTACCGCAAAATTACAGATATTTATGCCACTAGCATAAACTATGATCCAACGAACGATCAAAGTCTTCTTTTTTTCAAAACCTTGCAAAACAAAGTGCATTACGCTGTTACAGGCAGTACAGCGGCGGAAATTGTTGTGGATAGGATCGATGGTGCTAAGAAGAATTTAGGGTTAACGACTTTTAGAGGCGAAAAACCAACTAAAGAAGAGGCTGTTATCGCAAAAAATTATTATAATGCAGAAGAATTAACACAGCTCAATGCTTTGGTCGAACAATATTTAGTATTCGCCACCGAACAAGCTCGTCGCCGAGTGCCGATGACGATGCTTGATTGGATAGAAAAATTAAATGGATTTTTGACGATCAATGATAGAAATATCTTGCAAGATGCGGGTCGTGTATCCCATGAATTGATGAAAGAGATTGCGGAAAAGAAATTTGATGAGTATAAACAGATTGAAGCAAAACAGGATGTTGATTTTGACGAAGTGGCACTGAAGGCGATCGAGAGCTCAAAGAATACAAATACTGGTAAAATAAAGAAAACTAGAATAAAATAAATAGAGCATTCGTCCAACGTCCTTCGTTATATTTTTTCGAATCCAACATAAACCCGCCACCAAAATCCCCCAACCAGACGACCTAAACGACCCAAACGATCAAACCATCAGGCAGGCAAAAATTCCCTGCTTTCGCGTAAAAGCGCCATAGCTTATATAATACTATGTCTGAAAAACATAATCCGTATGACGAGAAGGATATTGATGCAATTTATGCGGATGATTTTAAACAATTACACATCATAATGAACACACTTCAAGATTTAGGTTTGAACGTGTGTGAGTATTCTAGTCAGATAATTGAAAGAGAGTGGCGGATGCGCGCGAGCTTTCCTATCGTCCATAATAGAGTGCAGGGTGTTAGAATTAAGCGTGGTTTTAAAGGAGGTTTATCAGTTTGGTTTACTAATGGTTTTGAAGATCCGAAAAACCTAACTCGCATTGAAATCACCGCGAAACTTCGTGAAAAAGGAATTGTGGTGGTATAAAAAAAGGGTTCTAGTCAGGATGTGGTGGTAGAAAATGCATGAAGATAGGTGTGCTCGTCAAATAACTTTGCATATAATTTGTATATGTGTTAGTGTGATATTCATTAATCATTTTTAACGTAAGGTCTATGTTTCAAGGGAATTGGACATGTAGCGCGTGTGGGGGATCTATTACCGAGCTTCCATTTGAGCCACGACGGCTTGATGGTTTAAAGTGTCGGCCATGTATGGGTGGAGGGAGTGGTGGTTCACGAAATGGGGGAGGAGAACGTCGCGAAAAGAGAATGTATGATGGTAATTGGACATGTTCTGGATGTAATAAAACCATTACACAACTTCCATTTATGCCACGCGATGCGAGTTCAGTAAAATGTAGCGATTGTTTCCGAGCCAAATAACTCTCGTGAAGAGTCAGGAAAAATGCCAGCAATGGCATTTTTTTTGTTTGTATAGTACTATGAATGTTCTATGACTATTTTTGATGTAATTATTTTGGGAATCGTTGAAGGAACTACGGAATTTTTGCCTGTGTCGTCAACGGCTCATTTGATGATGACGGTGAAATTACTTGATATTTCGTTGACTGATTTTATCAAAAGTTTTGAGATTATTATCCAATCGGGAGCAATCGGCGCAGTATGCGTTTTGTATGTTCAAACACTCATTAAAAATATCATGATAGTGAAAAAAATTCTAATCGCATTTATTCCGACTGGAATTGTAGGATTTATATTGTATAAACTCGTTAAAGGATTTCTACTTGGTAATTTTTATCTTATCATAGGGACGCTCGCTCTTGGTGGAATAGGTTTTATAATTTTTGAACTTTGGTATGGAAAAAAAGCGCAACCACAGTATTCTGGTATTGACGAAATAGCATCAATGTCATATACCAAAGCATGTATGATAGGATTGGCGCAATCACTCGCGATTGTTCCCGGAGTATCGCGTTCTGGGGCGACGATAGTTGCGGGAATGCTATCAGGACTTTCTCGTTCCGCCGCCGTTGAATTTTCGTTTCTGTTAGCATTTCCCACCATAGCGGCCGCAACAGGATATGATATATTAAAAAACGCAGAAACATTTTCACGCGATCAAATAGGTTTGCTTGCGCTAGGATTTTTGGTTTCAGCTGTATCAGCGTTCTTGGCGATGAAATTTTTCTTGAATTTTGTTCGTAATCATAATTTCGTCGTTTTTGGAGTGTATAGAATTATTATCGCAATCCTTTTTTTCTTAGTAATTTTATGATGATATGAAACTATTTAATGTGTGGGGAATGCGGAATATGTGTGTACGTTTTCCGTTTTCAGTTATAGCGAGTTTTGGCGCAGTCGCATCCGCAAATTATGCGACTCATTTTGTGTTTAGTAAGAATACGAGCATTCCAATTTCCCTCGTATTGACGATGCTCGTTGGTGTTATTCTGTTTACTGCATTAGCACTGATTGCTGAACGCACAACTGATAATTTATTTGAACGGATGAAAATACAGTCATTAGGAATTATACCACTTATTTTTTTCTATCTTTCTATTGTATCCAAACATCCCTTGAATCATTTGTCAGAATCTATGGTGTTACTGTTTGTACTGTGGTTGGGAAGCGCGTTTGTGTTGTTACTTATAGGACAATACGTTGAACGCAACAATGAATATGCGTGTTGGCAGTTTAGTAAATCGCTGTTTCTTCGGATGTTTTTTGCCGTGTTCGGCGGGATTTTTGTATTTATTGCGTGTGTGATTGCACTACATTCAATTGCGACGTTGTTTGATATTCCTATACACCAGAATTATTTTGTAATTGTGTGGGAATGGATTGCGTTCGTAGGTGGGCCATTATATGTGTTGCAGGGATTTCAACGTGAATTGAAAACGTATGACAATGATACGCATCTCCCAGAACTTGTAAAAAAGTTTGCGCTATATGTGTTGCGTCCTATCGCTGTTATATATTTTTGTATTATATATAGTTATATAGTTAAAATACTATTCATCAGTCGCGAGTGGCCAATAGGAAGTGTAGCTCTTCCTATTATTTTTTATTGCATGGTGATTATTGTCAGTGTGTTGTTGTTATATCCTTATCAAACGAAATTGTTAGGATGGCTACGATGTTTGGTGTGGACAGTCGTACCACTTATGCCGGTATATTTTTTGGCGATTGCGCGACGCATCGGCGAGTATGGAGTAACCGAAGCGCGATATGTGGGGATACTTCTTGGAGTATGGTTTGTGGGAGTTGTGCTATATACTAGTAGCGTGAAAGCATGGCGGCCAACACGAATTGTCGGAATACTCGGAATTATGATGTTGTTAATTTCATTCGGTCCATGGGGAGTATTTCAAATTTCTCTTCAAAGTCAGACAGGGCGACTCGTCGGATTGTTTCAAGAATATCACGTACTTGTTGACGGAAAATTTCAAAAGAAAAATTTTAATGAATTATCTGACGAAAAACGAGGGAACATATATAGATTGGCTCGTTATGTGTTTGACAGAGGCGGATCAGATGGACTTTCTAGTTTTTTCACCAGCCAAAGCAAAGAGTGGCAAACGGATGAGGAATATTTTGAAACGCTATTTGTTCCGCAAAATACTGAATGATGTTGTGTAATATGCATATGGGTAAATTGTTATAGGAGATGGTATGAGAATCAAACAAATTAATAGTATAGGATACTTTCTACTCGTCAGTCTGATGTTGTTTTTTTTGGTTTTTTCTCATGTCGTCAAGGCTGGGTCAGACGAAGTTATAGATAATTTTAATGTTGAAATGAATATCCAAAAAGACGGAAGTGTGGTGGTTTTAGAACATATTACGTATGATTTTGGAGAACACAAACGACATGGAATCGTGAGGGATATTCCTTTAACGTCACATGATGGACCAGAATTACTCATTGATGTACTCGGAGTTGAAGATGAAAAAGGCATACCATATCAATTTTTTACTTCAATTACTAATTCAATTGTACACATAAAAATTGGTGAGCCCGCAGTACTTGTAGAAGGAATAAAAACGTATGTTATAAGATATCGTGTTAATAATGCCATTCGCCATTTTGATGAACATGATGAGTTGTATTGGAATGTTACAGGAAATCTATGGCAAGTAGCTATTCAACGCACACATGCGTC
>CAYVCS010000045.1:0-4782 GCA_964450455.1 uncultured Gammaproteobacteria bacterium
AGTATATACATTGGAGGAATTAGAAAAAGCGATGAAGAGTGGTCTTTCTATTCGAGATTTTTTGTCAGTTCGTAATATTTTGTTATGGAGAGAAGAAGTGAAGGAAAAAAATGTTGCTAAGTCGCTTGAGGAAACAATTCAATTTGCCCTGTTCGCGCGAGGACATGAATATGTGGTTGGGTTTGCACTAGACAGATTTGGATTAGAAGGTATACGAAAATTGATAGCAAGAGGATGTTATCTTGACACGGCAAATCACACACTTGACCGTTTAAAATCTGATGTTGCCCACCAACAATTATATTTTGCCGGTACGGGGATATTGAGCGATAGAGCCATTGGTCTGATTATTGCTCTTGCTAAATCTGGTAATGTTGCTCATGTGAAAGCGACCCTCAAAGCAGGATTTACATTTGATGATATATGTACCTATCCATTTCTTATTTCTAAATTTGTCTCTTAACCATAATTTTATTTATTATTAATTAATGAGTATGCAAACAAAAGGAGTAACGTTTCCGACAGATTATCGGCCACTAGACAATGCCGTTGAGGTGCGTGTCAAAAAACCACTGGGGTTTGCGGTAGGAGTGTTGGTGCACGAATGTGCGCGACATATTCCTATGTATGAACAAGAGATACAGTGTGAAGCGCATGGTATGAGTGATGAGGGAAAGGAAATTCCCATAAATACAGTTGGTCGTTGGTTATTTGGGGTTCCTGGATATTCGCCACATATCAGAATTGCGTCAGTTGAGGATAGAGTGGTTCTCCATTATTCAAACTTTTCTCCAAAGGTCGTTCATGAGCTGATTCAGTCATTGAAAATAGCATTAGAGAAATAATCTTAATCTATATGAATGAACACAATACAATTTCAATGCCTCCATCCTCACCATCCAATAATACTCCAGATTCGCACAACAAAAATACTGTCGCTGATGCGTTACGCGATGCTATGGTTGCGCGAGATAAATTTATCAAATCTCTTGAGGCACTACGAACACTTCCTTCGCATAAGGTGTTTAGTAGTGGTAAAACAAGAGATGAGATGATTGAAGCTATAGAGAATCAACTTGAACAAATTAATGAAACAATTGAACAGTATAATTTGGTGGGAGTTGAACCAGAACCTCCACTTGAAATAATAGTTTCTCATGATGTTGCATCACAGCAACAAAGAATACTATCGCACAAACCAGCTAATTCTCGTGAACCAATAGAAGAGCCGGAACGACAAATAAATGGGAGGGGGTTATATATCACCTTAGGTGGTGTATGCATCCCGGTGTGCGAAGAGCCGCGCGATAGTGCGCAATGGAACGCGGTGCCTGGTGCGACACATGTATCCGGGGGGAAAAAATTTACGGAAGTTCGTTTTTTGAAAGACACTTCATTTTTGACTCATTCCGCAAAACCCGGCGAGTTAATGCGTTTTTCTGAAAAACATAGAAAAGAACGTTTAATGGCAGTAGACACAGTTCTTGAGGGGTACCATGAGCTACAATTATTTAATGAGTTACTCGCTCATCTTTCAGAATTAGTCAATCAGTATGAATCATTGAATCCTGATATGGACACCTATGATGCAGAAGCGTACAGAATAAGTAGCGCGATTTCGCATCTAACTCAAGCTGAAGGTATTAAGGAGAGGGTAGTACATATGAATCAGGAGTGCGAGGATGAATTTGCAGAGCGAGTCGCTAAAATTTTTAGCACTCAACAATTTCTTAGAACAATCAATGAAGGTTCAGATTCATTAGTACCACCGCTTGACCCTCATTTTAAGTTGACGGATTTTTTTGAGAAAACAATTGCCGAGTTTGCAGGATTGGTAAATAGACAATTAGGTCTTGGAAATAATGCTCACCTTGAAGCAATGGCGCAAAATCAACAGACCCCTGATTGGGATAGATTGCCCGCAAAAGGATTAACCACGATTGTTGGTCCGCGTGGAACGGGAAAAAATAAATTAGCAGAGTATTATTGCGCTCGCACGAATCGACCGTTATTTCGTTATGCATGTTCTCCGGATAAAGAAGAGCGAGATTTAACCTATGATGTTGAGCTTTCGGATGGTGAAATAGTGAAAGTTCCTACACGAATTTTGATTGCTATAACCACACCAAACGCTATGCTTGAATTAGATGAGTTGAATTTACTTCGTCCTAATGTTGCGAAATTCTTTAATTCATTATTTGATAGTGATCGAGCAGTATTTTTAAATGATCAAGTAGTTAAAGCGGCGAGAGGCGTCATTTTTGTTGGTTTAATGAACCCGGCTGATTATGATGGTGTTGAGGATTTGCCTGAAACCATAGATGACCGCGGACAACCAATGGCAATGGGATATCCTCCTTTTAAGATTATGGATGCGTCATTAGGTGCTGAAGTATTTACGTGTGATGAAGCATTGATTTTGAAGGAAAATATCTATCCAATTAAAGATATACGTGATGATGATTTTGAAGTTATGTGGGATTCGGTTGTCAATAAAAAGGGAAGCGCATCAGGTATAGACGCTAAGACAGTGAGAATTATCAAGGATCTAAAAAACATCATTACTATAGCCGACAAATCTCGACTAACTGTAGAAGCATACAAAACAAGATCAAGTGACATAAAAATGGTTCGCGATATTTCTTTACGAGGAACTATTGATGCGGCTCGTTTTTATTCCGAGAATCATTTGTGGGAAGCGGATCTTTCTAAATTACCAGGCATAAAAGCAGGTTGGAATGCTGCGCAATATGCAGTAGCGATGTCGTATATGCCTCATACATTCACATATAAACGAGGACGAGGTGATAAGGATACTATGTTAAAAATTCTTACGGATAAGATTACTTAATTATACCTTGTAGAGTATGCCCGAATCATTATATGACGAGGCGTTGCAAAAAGGACAACTTGGTAAAAAGGAGGCTGAACGTGTTGAACGTGATTTAAATGAGTTAATACCTGTTTTAGCTCACGGTTTGAACAAACAAATCGCTAATTTTGGTTATGCAGGAAAAATACGAGTAGAGGCATGCGCAGGTGAATCTTGGGGTATTTCAAAAAGTGCGGACAATCCTACACATATTCCAAATGTTATTGTGTATCCGCGTGCACTGTTAACAGGAGATCTTCGCTATGTCAACGCTCGTTTGCGTCATGAAATAGGGAACATTAATTATCCAATAGTTAACGAACTAAATACGTTGACGAAGTGGTGTAAAGAACAAGGAATTGCGCCAGAACTTCTGACTTCGCTCGTTTCCGCAATACACGAAGTTTCTGTAAATTATTTTGAAATGAGGAATTCTCATAGTGACGAGCCAGAAGAAAATTTTCGTGCTTTGTATGAGCATGAGGTGAATACGAATGATATGATAGCGCATATCGCATCCGCAGAACCCTATAAACAAGCAGTTGAACTTACACTCATTTATTTGTTGTCACACACAAATTTAATTTCCTCTGAAAAATTTTCACAAGCGTTACAAAACGCTGATGCTCGTGTTCGGCAAATTTTTTCTAGTAAAATCATTGCAATCTTAGAACAAGCGGTTAAAATCGCGATACCTCGTCGTCAGATGGAATTTATACGTGAATTTTTGTGGCCGAAATTTTCTGTCTTAGTTGGCGCTTCTGATTCTGTTGATGATATTGAAAGTAAAGAAAATGAGAGTCAAGAGAAAAGTGAAGAGGTAGAAAATGAAGTTCTGAATACAGATAATTTGCAAGAACAGTTAGAGCAATTTATGGAAATGATGAAACAAAATTCGGAGGATCAGAGTGCAGATTCATTAGAGAAAGATGTAAAAGATCATGTTGTGCCTGAATCTCCCGAGCAGAGAGCAGAACAACAATTAGCGGAAAATCTTTTACGGGAATTACTTCAAGAGCAAATTCAAAAAGCGCACGATGTGCTACAACACCCACCTCGTGATGTAGACAGTGCGGTCCCATCATTTGAAGAGATTGCAGATGAAGCAGGTGCAATGCAGAACGAAATTAAACAAGCATTAGAAGAGTCAGTAACACCAGATAGTGAATCTGAAAAAAAAGCATCTTCGCTACGTGATTTAAAAGATTATGTACAACAATTGGAAGATGTGGCGAAAGAAATGAAGAAGCAGGGGGCACGTGATGAAGAAGTGAAGGATACACAGGATGAGTCTATATTCTACAATATTCATGAGTATGGTATTGATGAAACCGCGTTGACTCCTGAACAAATCGCACACTTGCAAAAAATTCGGTCATTCGCGCAGAGTACTTCGCGAACGTATGCAAAGGTGATGCGTTTGTTATTGAAGTCCTATCAACAAGAAAATCCTCGTTGTACTGATAAAATGATTCAAAAAATACTAGACAATCATCATGATGTACCTATTTTTTCAATTTATGGTCGCGAGGCAGGACGTGGATTTTTGTCGGAACACTCCGAAATTCCAGTTGATAATTTTGAAGATGATTTTTTGATTAATTTTCAACTTCCTAAACCATTAGCAAAGTTTTGGTATAAAGGGGGAAGTGGAAAAAAATCAATCCCCGTAAAAGAGGGTGAAATTGAATGGGGATATTTATATAGACTCTGTATGCCCGCATTGTATCATGGGGTGAAGCAGGCGGAATATTCCGGTTTAGGGTTAGATAGATTGAATGAATTTGGTCAGCATGATCCAGGTAGTTATTATTATTTGTGGAAAACAAGAGATATTGGTGAAGGAGAAGGAGAAGGAGAAGGAGAAGGAGAAGGAGAAGGAGAAGGAGAAGGAGAAGGAGAAGGAGAAG
>CAYVCS010000046.1:0-3568 GCA_964450455.1 uncultured Gammaproteobacteria bacterium
TTCTCAACAAGATATGTTCATACAGTAAATTTTGTATAAATTTACAGCTACTTCATAGGAATTTATAGATATCATGTTTACCTATTGATATTAAAAGTATTTCTCCATTTTTTTGTCGCTCAAAAATAATTCTATTATTTCCCGTAATTGAAATAGACCACAATCCCTTTAGCGACCCTTTTAACGGATGAAGACGTAATGACGGATGCAGAGGATTATCTCTAAAAAAATTTTATTTCTGAATCGCTTTCGCAAGTATCCCTTTGGGTAATATGTTTAATTCTTTTACAAATTTGGATCCATACACAATTTCCTTCACAATCATACTAGATCGGCAATCGTTTTAGAGCGAATTGATTTTCCCTTTTTATATTCTTTTCGAGATTCTTTCACATTTCTTACTAATTCTTTTTCTGAAATAACTTCATCATCATTTTTCAATACATACCTCACATAAGCACTCACCGATTTAAAACCACGCTTTTTTGCAGTGTTTCTAAGGTGCTTAACAGAATTCTCCTGAAGTGAAATACTAATGATATTTCTCATAAATTGATTATTTAGTTATTACCAGTGTATTACAATTATTTTACACACGCAACTACCATGTATTCATTCGCCGACATGATTCTAGTCGCTAATTTATTTCTGTAGTTACAATATTTTTCAAACCACATAAAACAATACATACGATAACAGGATTATTAAAACATCGGCCTATCAAAAAAGTATGTTTCGTAAAGAGACAAACAATTCCGTAAAGCTACTTTTTTGGGTATTATGATACGTAAAAATTTTTTTCTCATAAAAAAAGTCGCCAATTATTGACGACTACTCCTCATTTCTCACGTACGACGTTTTTCGTGCAAGAAACTCTTGTCCCTTGCCAACTTCTAGATTGATGGGAACGTTTAGTTCACACAAATGGCAATTCTGTGCATCCCACATATCAAGCGTTACGTTCACCAACGCAACAAGTTTTGGAACATCACCAAGATCTTTTGCAGTGACTCCCCCACGATTACAAATAACTCCGCAACCAATCACGTTTCCGCCACATGCTCGTGTCGCTTCAATAACTTTTCTTACAGAACCGCCAGTTGTCAGAACATCCTCAACAACCAATACATTTTTACCCTTAATGAGCGCGTCATAGCCACGCTTGATAACGAATGCATCTCCGCTTTCTAACTTATCAGCATACACTCCAAGTACTTGGCTTCCACTCATTTCAGAAAGATGATACGCTGTCCACTGTGAAAGAATAACACCCCCAACTGCTGGAGCAATAACGACTTCTACAGAATCGCTATGAAATAATTCAGAGAGAGCGCGACACAAACGAGATGTTTCCGCAGTATGTGGATAGAGAGCATCCTTATTCACATACGCGCTTCCATGTTTGCCTGACGTATACACTACATGAGTGTTCGTAATTACCGCATGAAGTTTTTGGAGAACATCTAAAAACTCTACTGACTGCATCATACTACTAAAACCCCCTACATTGGTTTATGAGTGAACGCAATTTTTCTGTCTCACTTCGAGCGACTTCGGCAAAATCTTCGCCCGATGATGCAAAAATAATTCCGCGTGATGAATTAATGACCATGCCGTATCCGCGACTATCTTTTCCCGCAGAAACCGTTTTTTCCACATCACCGCCTTGAGCACCAATACCGGGAATCAGAATCGGCATATCAGAAACCAACTCACGTACCTCACGCAATTCATCAGGAAATGTCGCGCCAACAACAAGCGCGCAATTACCATGAACATTCCAATGATTCGCAACGCGACGCGCTACCACACGATAGAGTGGTTCGCCATCAACGAGTAAATCCTGAAATTCACCTGCGCCTGGATTAGATGTGCGGCACAAAACAATAATTCCCTTATCTTTGTGATTCAAAAATGGCGCTAGTGCTTCTGACCCGAGATACGGATGCACCGTAAGCGCATCAGCTTGTAAATACTCAAACGCCGCGGTTGCATAACCCGTATTCGTATTACCAATATCCGCACGTTTCGCATCAAGAATCACGGGAACATGTGGGGCTGTATCACGAATGTAGGCAATTGTGTTGCGCATTACGTTCAAACCAGCCGCACCATCTGCCTCATAAAATGCTGAATTCAACTTATACGCGCACACCACATCAAAAGTTGCATCAACAATGGAACCGTTAAATTGAAATTGAGCTTCCTCTCGACCACGACCAACTTCTCCATGCTCTTTGCGTATATGTTCGGGAATTTTAGCAAATTCGCTATCAAGCCCCACACATACGAAATTACCACGAGACCATTGTTCCTCTATCATCTGCCGAAAATTTCGCTTACTCATACGACCCCCTTGTTGAGTTGCTAAAGAACTAGAGAGAACACTACTACAAACCAATCCACAACACAAGTAGTTATATATGCAACACAAATCTACCTAGTATCACCCCAACACCTATTACTAATCCCCCAAGACATACCATCCGTACCACACTTCGCATCATTGACGCGTGAGTAAGACGTGAACTAATAACACCCAAGAAAAAAAGAGTAATTAACGACAACACTATTGAAATCCAAAATGCTTCTGAATATTCAAAAAATGCATAGGGAAAAAGTGGTATCATTCCCGCAACAACATATGAAAAAAACATAATCAAACTGCCAGCACAAGCACCTCCTCTTGAAATTTTTTTCTGATGTTCAAATTCCTCAACTGATTCTTCAGACAAAAAACTCCCCGCCGCCATAGAAACCGCCTCAACAAAAATAAGGATGAGTCCAGTCAAAATAATGGTCATACGAGAAACTCCAGCCGACGCTATTCCCGACAACAATCCAACCGTAGAAACCACACTATCCTCCACACCAAAAATAAAATTACGAATATATGATGAATTTTTTTTAGAACGTGAAAAATATTTCATACCATGAGACAAAAAATCAACTTCGAACGTGGGCAAAATAACTCACTATATTTTTGGTGGTGATACACGTAAAATCAGCATTCGGATATACTATTTTAAATGAAAGCGGAGATGCAATCACATCCTTCCATTTACATTCATACGCAAACAAATCTTTCCCCGCATTCAATGATTCTACAAAATCAACTCCTCCTCCCTGCCTATTTCTCCAAAAATTGACATCGCTTGAACACATAGTATAAGCGCGTTCTTTTATTTTTTCAGCAATAAAAAAATTCTCAAAAATGAAACCTTTGTCTGGTCTAATATCTATGGGATCAGTGTTACCGATAAGTGCGTTTCGTATTCCTACATCATAAAAATAAATTTTATGACTCTTATTAATCTCTTTTGTTTTATTGGTAAACAGTGGCGTTAAGCGGAAAATAATAAACGCTTGCTCAAGGAGATTCACATAATTGTAAATTGTATCTCTGCTTATGCCGACTTCTTTCGCGAGTTCCGTGTACGAAATTACGCTTCCAATACGCAAAGCGAGGAGCTTCACCAGTTTTTCAAAAGCAAATGCGTTGCGTATGTCTCCAAATAAAAATAAATCTTTAAACAAATAGTCTCCTGCCAATTCTTTGATAAGCCTC
>CAYVCS010000047.1:0-2130 GCA_964450455.1 uncultured Gammaproteobacteria bacterium
GCGCGGATGGTCTCCGAAGAAAATAAGTCGTATTTCACGCATTAATCAATGGTTTATTGAAAAAATTAAACATATTGTTGATATGGAAACGCGATTGCGACACGCCAGTCATATATCTTCGCAATTACTCAAGAATACAAAAAGAATGGGTTTTTCAGATGCGCAAATTGCGTGGAGTATAGGAAGAAACGAACAAGAAGTGAGGATCATAAGGAAGAAATATCGCATTGTGCCAGCAGTGAAACAAATTGACACACTAGCGGGTGAATTTTCAGCGAAAACAAATTATTTATACACAACATACGCGGGAGAAACACATGATCTCTCTTTTCAAAGAAAAACAAGCAAGAAAAAAATCATTATGCTCGGTTCAGGAACATATCGTATTGGTTCAAGTGTTGAATTTGATTGGTGCACTGTACATGCCGTCCGAACACTTCGGCGCCTCGGTTATACAACAACAGTTATAAATTGTAATCCAGAAACTGTTTCTACCGATTACGACGAAAGCGATCGTCTTTATTTTGAGGAACTGACATTGGAACGCGTACTTGATATTTGTGAAATAGAATGTCCTCTGGGTGTCATAGTGTCAATGGGGGGACAGATTCCTAATAATCTTGCGCGAGAACTCTCGCGCGCGGGAATTCCTATAATAGGCACGAGCGCCGACGATATTGATATGGCCGAAAACAGGCATATGTTCTCAAAATTAGTTGAAACACTTGGGTTAAAACAACCGGAGTGGAAAGAAATGAATACGATTGATGAAATAAAAAAATTCGCGAAAAGCGTTGGATTTCCGGTGTTGGTGAGACCATCGTATGTATTGAGTGGAACGGCAATGGGAGTCGCATTTAACAAATCTGAACTTATACGGTATATAGAATGCGCGACAACCGTCAATCGCAAACATCCGATAGTTGTTACAAAATTCATCATCGGCGCGAAAGAATTGGAAATGGATGCGGTCGCGCAGAATGGAAGAATTATTGCGCATGCTATTTCCGAACATGTGGAAAACGCAGGGATTCATTCAGGCGATGCGACAATTGTTTTCCCGTCTCGAAAAATTCATGCGTATACCAAAGAACAAATTATTGATGTGTCAAAAAAAATTGCGCGAGCGTTGAATATAAACGGACCGTTCAATATACAATTCCTTGCGAAAAACGATACATTGCTCATTATTGAATGCAATCTTCGCGCGTCGCGGACATTTCCCTTTGTGTCTAAAGTATTGAAAAAGAATTTCATTGAAATTGCGGTGAAAGCAATAATAGAACCGCAGAAGAAGCAGGAAGTGTTTTATGAACCGAATATTGATTTTGTCAGCGTGAAAGCGTCGCAATTTTCCTTTTCTCAACTCGCGCATGCCGATCCTGTACTCACGGTGGATATGCGATCGACCGGGGAAGTCGCCGCGTTCGGTAAAACAGTTGAAGAGGCATTTTTAAAGTCTCTTATCGCGACTGGATTTGTATTACCGAAGAAAAACATCCTCTTGAGTTTAGGAGGAGATCGCAACAAAGCTGATTTCATTGAGTACGCGCGTGTGCTCATATCGCTTAATTTTAAACTCTTTGCGACAAAACGCACTGCTACATTTTTTGCAAAACACAGAATCAGAACATCAGTGTTGCATAAGCCATCCTCGGGAACGGAACCGCTTGTTGAAACATTTTTGAAAAAAAATAAAATCGACCTTTGTATCAACACTTCAGATGTTGAATTTAGCGAACATATTCGCGATGATTATCTCATGCGACGAATTGCCATAGATTGTAATGTGCCACTCATAACCAATATTGAAGTCGCGAAACTTTTTGTTCGTTCGTTAGAAAAGCTTTCTTTCAATGATTTGCTGGTTAAATCATGGGACGAGTATAAAGTTCGTTGAGATGGATAATTAAATATGGCTTACAGTAATGGAGCATACGGATCTTTTGTCTATTGCGTAAAGAATTTAAATTATGTTAATCTAAAACGATGGACGAAAATAAACCTAAAAAAGATTATCTCCTGCCCGCGAGCATTTTAGTCGCCGCTTTGCTAGTTTCTATTTCTTTGATTTATAACACTGGCAAAAAGACGGCTTCCGTGGAAGATAATAAATTAGCCGGCGCCATC
>CAYVCS010000048.1:0-6384 GCA_964450455.1 uncultured Gammaproteobacteria bacterium
ACATTTTTAAATTTCAAAGTAATTGTTTTTTGTTCAAATGGTACAAGTACTAATGGCTCAATAACTCCTGATAATTCAGCAACATACGATGCATTTGTTCTAGTTGCCGCATGCGCATTGGTTATATTCATTCCAATACCAAAAAAAATCGCACAACTAATCAAAAAAAGCTGTATAACAGTATACAAAAATGAATTGCGGAATTGATGTTCTGACCTTACTTCATCCATAGTATAATTAGAAATATATGATATACTCATGATAGCAGAAAAAAAGGTTTTTGTCAACGAAAATTTATCACATATTCACATGAAAATAGCTCAAAAAATCGCGCGCAACATGCTTCTACAAATCGGAGGAAAAATTATCTCCGTTATGTTAGCTATTTTTGCGATTGCGCTACTTACACGTTCATTTCTGCCTGAACAATTTGGTTGGTACGTAACCGCAATGACATTTTTACAATTTTTTGCCATTGTTGCGGATGGTGGACTCGTGCTTATTACATCGCAAATGCTTGCGCAACACAAACATGACCAAACAAACATACTCAATAACTTATTCTCGTTTCGTTTCGTTACCGCGCTATTCATGATGAGTTTAGCCCCACTTCTTGTCCTTGCATTTCCCTATGGAGCACCCATTAAACAAGCTGTTTTCCTCTGCTCATTCATGTTTTTTTTCATCGCATTACAGCAAATTTTTACGGGATTATTTCAAAAACATCTTGCGATGCAGTGGAGCGTGATTGCTGAAATCATCGGACGTATCACACTACTTTTTGGCATTGGTATCACCACCTATTTTCATCTTGGTTTTTTGCCCACTATGTTCGCAATAACCATCGCCAATATCATCCAATTTGTTATGTTGTACTGTGCAGGACTTCGCTATACGCGCGTTACGTTTGCCTATAATCCATCTATCTGGAAAGAAATCGTAAATAAATCATACCCCCTTACATTCTCAATTTTTTTTAATATGATCTACTTACGCGCAGATATTCTCATTCTTTCACTAATTCGCAGTCAACACGAAGTTGGATTATATGGCGCGGCATATAAAATACTTGATGTTCTGACGCAAATTCCCATTATGTTTATGGGTCTAATGATTCCCCTCATCACATCCGCATTTATCAATAATAATATCGCGAAACTAACCACATTGATTCAAAAAAGCGCATACTGTTTCTTAATTGTTGGTATGCCGTTAATCGCTGGAGGAATTATATTAGCGACCCCGTTGATGAAACTCGTTGCAGGAGATGCGTTTGCCTCATCAGGAATATTTGCGCAAATACTATTTCTCGCGCTTATTGGAGCGTTTATCGGAGCATTATATGGCCATATCATTGTCGCGCTCAATGAACAGAAAAAGACCATACGAATTTATATGTATGTTGCGATTTTTGGACTTCTCCTATACATTATAGTAATTCCCTACTTTGGCGCACTTGGAGCCGCGTGGATTACGGTTGTATGCGAACTTCTCGCGGGAATATTATTAGCTCGCTTTGTACATACAAAAACGAACATATCATTTCCCATAACAATCATACTGCTGAAAACGTCATTAGCAACAATCATAATGTGCGCCGTGATTATCGCATTATCATTTCTTCATGTTCTCATACTTGTCTGTGTCGGAATCATCGTATACATCACAACCATGTATATTCTAAAAATCATCTCGCCCGATGAAATTCGCCTATTATTTCAATCCACATGATGAATTTTTTACTCATCACCATTCTTTCACTTCCCCTCTACCAAATCCGATTCACGATAGGTGGCATTCCCTTTACTGTTCTTGAATGTATCATAGTTTTATTATTTCTAAGATGGCTACGCGAACCGCATCAACAATTATATACCATCATAAAAACACACAAACTACTCGTTGCGTCTTGTATAGGTTTCATTGTCGCCGCAACCATATCAATTTTTGTTTCTCCCGATACACGTTCAGCGCTTGGCATCTATAAAGCATATTTCATAGAACCACTCATGTTTTTTTGTGTATTTGTTGATGTGGTACGTTCGCGAAAAGATTTTTTACGAGTACTTTCAGCACTCGCCGTACTTGCCACCGTAATTAGCGCGATAAGTATTCTACAATTTCTGGATGTAGTTCCGACAGCTGTACTATGGAAAAACCAATTTCGCTATACAAGCATTTTTCCCTATCCCAATGCAGTTGGATTATTTCTCGCACCCATTATTCCTCTCCTCGTTTATCAAGCTCACACGTTTAATTCTAAAAAAATAAAGATAGCTTTTATAACTATTGCCATCTGTTCAATTTTTGCAATCATACTCGCTAAATCCGAAGGCGCGCTCGTAGCGCTCATCAGCGCATCAATCATCGGTGGCTCTATTGCAGGCAAAAAATGGCGAAAATTCAGCATTATCTCCCTGATTTTTTGCGTAATTCTCATACTCACCATACCAATCATCCCCGAAAAACTCCTACTCAAAGACTGGTCAGGAACTGTTAGGCGATTGATGTGGCACGATACCATAGTAATGCTCAAAGAACATCCTCTATGGGGAGCAGGTTTATCCGGATATCCCCTTATTTTTGAGGGCTATCATCACAACCCATCCATAGAAATCTTTCAATACCCCCACAATTTTATCCTCACGTTCTGGAGTGAAATGGGACTAGCAGGACTTTTATCATTTGTTCTGCTAATAAGTATGACATTGTATGCAGTAGGCAAACACTATGCAGAATCACGTTCAATGTTGTCCCTCGCGTTAGGCATATCATTATTAGTAGTGCTCATTCATGGACTCGTAGATGTCCCCTATTTCAAAAATGACCTAAGTATATTGTTTTGGATTCTTATAGGTTTGATATTAATACATCCCCTAATTGACAAATCACAAAAATCAGCATAAATTACTACGTACGGAGAGGTGGCTGAGTGGTTGAAGGCGGCAGTCTCGAAAACTGTTGTGGGCGCAAGTTCACCGCGGGTTCAAATCCCGCCCTCTCCGCCAATTTTCACTTTTTGTGAAATCGTAAGAAATAGCCTCGGCGCAAAGTAATCTTTGTCGTGCTACCAACTTCGACTGTTTTCAAATAATTAAGAGTGAAGCGAGAAAAGGAAATCCGTTCAGATGACTATTAAAAAAATTACTCACGCCTCGGGTGTTTCGAGCGATTAACATTTGAAATAGTTATGAACCGAAAAGCCGAAACTAATCTTAAACTATTAAGTGTACTTGCATTCTTCTCTGGTTTTCGTACTTTTTCAGGAGTCATTGTTGTGTACTTTGCAGCGATTACAGGCTCTTTTACTAATGGCATGACAGCTCTCGCAGTCATGAATTTGTCTTCAAGTTTTTTTGAAATACCGACAGGAATTTTTTCAGATCGTATAGGAAGAAAAAAAACCCTCATTATTTATTACCTTGCCGCCACACTTGCTATTTTTATTTACTATCTCGCAAATTCCGCGTCGACGTTATTTATGGGAGTGATTATTGCAGGATTTTCTATGGCCATGAAAAGTGGTGCAGTGTCTGCATATGTGTACGAAAATCTTGAAGTGTTAGGCCGAGAAAAAGAATTTCAAAAGCAAGAAGGTTATCGACAATCTTTGGAAAGAAACGCTCTTGTGTTGTCGGGAATATTGGGAACGGTAATAATATATTTTTTTGATATTCGTACGGCAGTACTCACCACCTTTTTAGTTCTCACTGTTGGCGTTATCATCAGCTTACGCCTATCCGATATCCATGTACCTGATCCAAAATCTTCAAATATTTATGAAAAACTGAATGATGCGTGGCAACAGTTCAAATGCGATAAAATAATACGAGATATTAGTGTTGGAAGGATGATTGCGTACGGTGGTGGTAATGTTGAATATCGTTTTCGTGCTCTTTTTTTTGCATTAATTATGCCAGACTGGTTAGTAAATCTTTTAGGTGTGCTCAATAATCTTATTTCTGGTTTAAGTATGAAGTTTACACACAAAATTGTAGGAAGATTTGGGATTATGAAATCCCTAGTGCACACAGAAATTATCGACAAATTTTCAACATGTATATTCGTTCTCATTAATCAAATCTGGTCAGCGTTTGCCATGAATACAATCACTAGTATAGTTTTTGGTCTCCGCCAAATAGCTGCCGAAGATTTACTCCAAAGTAGATACACAAAAGAACAGCGCGCAACAATGGGGAGTATAGTCGGATTGGGAGGAAGTCTGATATATGGAATTTTGGGAATTGTTATCGGAATTTCTGCAGACAGAATCGGAATAGTAAATACAATGCTGATTCTCCAACCGATTTTACTGTCTTCGGCAATTTTCTCATATATGGGCATCAAACATATTTCTGCAAAACAGGAAAAAAAGATATGAAGCCAATTTTATTTATTGATTTTGACGGCACGCTCTGCCATGACAGATTCTGGAGAAGTTTAGACGCAAGTAGTTTTGAGAAAATTCAGAATTTTTTGTTTGGCACGAACACATTAATGGTGACTGAATGGATGCGAGGCATCTATTCATCCGAAGAAATTAACCAACACATATCAAAAGAGTTACATATTCCTTTTGAAAAAGTATGGGAAATATTTGTTGCGGATTGTAAGAATATGAACATTCCGGTTGACGTTCTTAATCGAATCAAAAATCTTAAACTAAATTATTATACAGTTTTGATTACGGATAATATGGACTGTTTTACGAGATTTACTGTTCCTGCGCACAGTCTAAATTCTTATTTTGATTTGATTATCAACTCCTTTGATAACAAAAAATTCAAGAGTGATAATGAGGGCGAAATATTTTTGCAAGTAGCAAATGAGCTCGGTGCAAAAATTGAAGAGAGTGTTTTGATGGACAATTCTAAGGATGCCTACCATACTTTTTCAAAACTCGGAGGTATAACGCGTTTTGTTACTTTGAAAAAACCACTTGCATTTTGGTTGGAAAATTTGGAGAATGAATTAGCTAGGACATAGCCACCAAATTTCCAAAAACCCCCAGGCCAAAACCAGCCCGCGTTCCTCCCAAACCAATCCTACAAGCGGGACGATGCCCGAAGTTGGACGCAACCTTTTCACCAGACAAATTGTTTTGTCCTTCCGAATCCGCTTAACTCCTTTAAATTTTGCTCTTAATAGTTTCGAACATCAATCAAAACGATCACCATACCCTCGCGACCGAGTGCCAAATTTTGAAAAAAGAAGGCAAGTTGACACAAAATTCATGGTTTGTTATACTTTATCATAGTAAAGCATATGCGTATGAAAGAAGTCAAGGAAAAACATACTAAGTGGATAAACCAAGATACAGATGCCCTTTTGCGAGTAATCCTCAAACTAAAAAATATTGACGAAGCTCGTCGCTTTTTTAGGGATTTACTCACTGAAAAGGAATTAGTAGAACTCGGTCAAAGATGGAAAGTTGCTCGAATGTTGGCGAAACGAATATGTTATACCGAAATTGCACAAGAAACAGGAATGAGTTCTACCACTATTGCCCGAGTTCATAAATGGCTCAAAAATGGCACAGGGGGTTATACACTTATCTTGGAAAGGTTGAAAGAGAATCACTAAATTTTTTTGTCCGTGTCGCTTTACTAAACTAAAGTAATTATATGAAAAAATCATCAAGAAAACTACAAATCGGGGTTATGGGTTCTGTGGCTGATCTTAAATATTCAAAAAAAATTGAGAAACTAGCGGAAGACATCGGATATTGGGTTGCGAAGAAAAAAGCAACTCTAGTATTTGGCGCGGAGAAAGATTACGATTCTCTTTCAACGGCCGCCTGCCGCGGAGCAAAGAAAGCATGTGGTCTTACTATCGGCATTACCTACGGAAAGGGTTTTGACATTTTTGAAAAGGTGAATGTTGATGTAGTTATCGCAAGCGGGCTTGAACGCGGTGGCGGCCGAGAACTAACTCTCGTTTTAAGTTGTGATGCTATTATCGCGCTTAATGGCGGTTCTGGCACGCTTACTGAAATTGCTATTGCTTATCAAGCGAACATTCCTGTTGTGGTATTAAAAGATACCGGAGGTTGGAGTGAAAAACTTGGAGGCCAATATCTTGACGCCCGAAACAGAATAAAAATTGAAGTTGCCGAAAATCCTAAAGAAGCAGTTACCCTAGCTATTAAATTGGTAAAGCAAAACTATGGCTCAAGAAAATAAAATCACGATTCTTTCCACATTCGCTAACGATCAACTTGTTAGTGAAAACGGCGCCATCATTCGCAGGCAAAATGGCGGGCCTGCTTTATATATAAACCGAGCTCTAAAAAATGAAAAAGTATTTTTTGATATGAAAACCGCGCACAAAGAAGAATTACAAAATATACCAAAGCAATATGTAGAAACCCAAAAGCAAAAAGTT
>CAYVCS010000049.1:0-9647 GCA_964450455.1 uncultured Gammaproteobacteria bacterium
TTTCAAAAGCTGAAGAAAAAAATCAAGCGGTACTCGATATTGGATCTGGTTTAGGTAATTCGGCGCGAGCGATAGCGCCATATTTTAAGAGTGTTGTTGGTATTGAAAGAATTCCTCAAATAGCTAAGATAGCAAAAAATGATTCTACTATACCTGAAAATGTTGAGATTATTTGTGCAGATGCGACGCAATTACCATTTCCTGATAATTCGTTTAATTTTGTTACTAGTAATGGTTTGACGCATTATCTTACAAAAAATGAAATGAAAAAATGCGTGTGTGAAATTGCTCGGGTATTAATGGTTAAGGGCTGTTATTTTGAAGCGTTAGTTCTAAAAAAAGATGGAGATAAGCTTCCCATTTTAGAACAAGAATATTTGACTAGTGCAAAAGCTATGCTTGTTTGTCTGGTGGATAATATGGTTTCTAAAGTTGATGGTATTCATGCTGATTCTGTATGGACGTATGATGATATATTGTATGAGTTTGCAGCAAAAAGATTTCGTTATTTTTTTCCAAGTGTTTCAGAAAATCAGAAAGATAGTGTTATGGTCATTGGGTTTCAAAAGTTAACTAAATGAACTTATGGAAATTTTTTAGATACGAAATGATGAATTGGTAAAAGACAGTCGTTCCAGAACAGAGTTTTACAAACAGGGCGTTTTGATGATTGTTTTATCTGTTTCGTAACAATGCTTCAGACTTTGATAGCTTGTGTTTTTGTCTATTAGTGTGGAAATAAATTGATGATTTTTTTATGTAATGCATTTGGTTAGATAACAAAAAAAGGACTCTACTTGCGTAGAGTCCTGATGGATTTGAATCGATGAGCCGTAGCTACATCATTCGTATCCTGTCGGTTCTCCGTGGCGAACTAGCCGCGGATCGCCTGCTGGACCTGCTCCGAGAGCGTGTCCATGCGACGGAACGAGATGGTCGCGCTGTCCTTGCCGTCGGTCTGGATCCAGACCGAGAGGTTCGGGTGACCCGGCAGGATGCCGATCGCCGTGCCGTACTCCTTGTCGCTCTCCTTCGTCATCGGGATCGCGTCGCTGAACTGCGACTCGATCTCGCCGTGGGCCTCCGTGAGGCGGACGCTTCCGACGCGACCGTCCTTCATCCCGAGCACCACGCGCTCACCGCCACCACGACGACCGAGCGTCGCGTACGCGCCGACGTAGTCGGGCGTCTTGAGCTGACGCCAGGGGTTCTTGGCCGTTCCGCCCTTCAGCGTCTGGCTGATCTCCGCCACCCGGATGGTCCGCATGGCGCCGATGCCGTCACTCGTGACGAGCGACTCGCCGACGAACAGCCCGGCGAACCGCGCGTTCCGCCCCGAGTCCAGGACCCGGAACTGCTTCGCACCGTCACGGGCGTTGATCTCGGCGACGAAGAGCTTCGACGCACCACCGCGACGCACCATCCGGGTGCCGTCCTCGTAGGTCGCGACGAGCGCGTTGCCGACGTCCTGAAACGCGGGGCTCACCTCGGCGTTCTCCTCACCGATGAGGGCGCCGATCTGCTCCGTCTTCGCCACCTGGCCGAAGTAGGAGTAGTTCGGATCGAACTCCACCTTCCGCTGGGCCAGACCGGTCTTCTCGGTCTCCGCGATCATGGTCGGCGGGAGGACAGAGATCTGCACCTTGTTGCTCTTGTTGTGCACGCCGACCGCGGCGAGCAGACAACCGTCCGCGTTCAGCTTCGTGAGCTGGTCGCGGAAGCTGTTCTTCGCGTTGATGTCGATCGTCTTGGGGGTCAGGATCTGGAGGATCTGGTGAGTACTCAAGGTTTTTCCCTTTTCTCATTTTCAAATTGCGTTCCATGCTTCAACAAAAAGCATGACTGCGTTATTCTAGTTTATATGCAAAAACCTGTCAAGTGGTTCATTGCACTATATATCAAATAATTGGTGGTGAAAACTTGATTTTTTTACTAATGTAAGCTATAAAAGAGTTAATATGGAGTTATCCACAGCTATAGTTAAAAAAGCAGTTGAATGGTTGCATTCAGGTGGTTTAATCATATATCCCACTGAAACTGCCTATGCTTTGGGGTGTGATGCCACAAATCAATCTGCGGTTGATGAGCTTTTTGCATTCAAAAAACGGCCTAGAGTCATGTCGTTACCTATTATCGTTAGCGATATAGAAATGGCATTGCAGTATGCACGTTTGAGTGAAAACGCGATGCAAATTGCAAAAACTTATTGGCCAGGACCACTTACATTGGTTACTGACGCAATTGATTCATTACTTCCCTCTGGCGTACGTGCTCATAATGGAAGTGTAGCATTGCGTGTTTCAAGTTGTACTATTGCAAAACACCTAGCAATGCATCTGGGTCGTCCAATTGTAGCGACATCTGCAAATGAAAGTGGTCGAATAACGTGCTATAGTATAGATGAGATTAAAGAATATGTTGATCTCACTAATGTGTTTGTTATGGATGTGGGAAAATTACCTTATACGAAAACATCAACCATTTTGGATGTTAGAACAATGCCGTATACAATTATTAGGCAGGGAAATATATTTTTGTCCTTATGAATATTTTTACGAGTGCTTGGTATCAAGAGGAATCGGCACGTATCAGATTACATCCAGAAAAAAATCGTGGGCAGAATTTTTTGATTGATGAACATGTGATTGAGATGATGATGTGCGCTTCTCATATTTCGTCACATGATACGATTATTGAAATAGGATGTGGTTTTGGAATTTTGACACACGCATTAGCAAAAACTGGAGCTGATGTTATTGCGTATGATATTGAACCACGTTATGAAGAAACAAGTGTCCTGCGAGAATTGATTGAAAAAAAATTGGTAAATTTTGTAGCGAAGGATTTTTTGATGGTGAATGAATTGGCATTTCAACAACCATATGTCGTGATTTCAAATCTTCCCTATAGTATTTCAAGCGAAGTTTTGGTGAAATTATTGCAATCTGATTCGCCACCACGCTCTATGACATTGATGTTACAAAAAGAAGTTGTGGATCGTTTAATTGCGCGACCGCCCTATATGACGCGACTGTCGGTGTGCGCGCAGTTGCATGCGCAGGTATCTAAAGTTCAGAATGTTTCAAAAAATGCGTTTTGGCCTCAACCAAAAGTGGATTCAGCGATTGTGCATTTTTCTGAAATTCAAAAAGGGGATGAACATATTTTGCGTGCAGAACAATTAGCTCAACATGGATTTATGAATAAACGAAAAAAATTAGCTAATAATTTGTTGTCAGTTTCAGATAATCCACGACAATTATTGAAAGATTCTGGATTACACGAGAACGCGCGAGCGCAAGAACTTTCAGTTGCAGATTGGTTGCGACTTGCTCATATATCGTCAAACCATCCTATATAGTTATCCTCTGTATGCATTGTTGTATTCTGAATTCATTTGGTATACTGTTTTTCTATGTATAAAAGAAATATAGTTATATGAATCCACAAACAAAACAACCGATAGTGTCTGAAGAAGACGTGGATGCTGTTTTGGCATTTATTGAACAAAAGAAAATGCAGATTTCAGAGCTTGGTTTTAAAATTACGAAAATTCTTAGTAAAGCACGAGATATCAAGGCAATACGGGACATCAAGGCGAAAATTTCTGTAATAAAAAAATAAGTATGTTAATGGATACACCTCAACCAGTAAGTCCACTAGAGCGAGCAAAACAAGCAAAAGCGCAAGCTGAAGAGCGAAAACAGGCAGAGGAAGCTCGTCTTTTGGCAGAACGGGAAGCTGAATCAGCTCGTCAAGAAGCTGAACGAAAGACATCGGAACAGAAGGCCGAACAAGCGGCGACTGAACGCGCTGAAAAGATTTCTCGAGCGGAAAATGAGGTTGCTGGCCTTCGTGAAACAATGACTCAAAAACAAGCAGAATATGATGAGATTTTACAGTTATCGGAAGAACCCGGAGATGAGGAATATCAAGCAACTATGCAGGGAATTAGAAGTGAAGCTTTGCAAGGTTTAACGGAATTACAATCCGCTGTACAAGAAGCAGAAAAGGCATTGTCGCAGTTGTCGCCAACCAAAGTTGAAATGGAGAAAGAATCAAGGCCGATGACTGATGTGTTGAATGATGCTTTTAAGAAAACGTTTGGTTTGTTACCTGATAGGACAGTAAATATAAGTGAAATGAGTACTACTGGTGTTGATTTTTTTGCGAAACAGTATCAAGAATTGATTGCAAATGCGAAAAAAGATCCTGAAGGTTTGGAAAAATTAGTAGTGGCTATTCAGAAAGAAGTGTTGCCGGAATTAAAAGAAATTGAAGGAGAGCCATTGCTTGTTGATGTGTCGCCACGTGCAACACTGAAGAGGGATATGGATGCGGCAATGACATCAGTGGAGAATGCGGTGAAGGTTGAATTTGGTATAACTAATATTGGTGCGCTTCGTGACTCGCCTAACGTAGACAGGAATAAAAAAATTGTTGATTTTATAAAAAATCATCCTGCGATGAAAAAATTTGTTGAAAACGCAGACAAAATTGCTGATTTTAATCTCCAGAAAATGGCAATTGGTGTTTCAAGATTGGTGCGGAATAATGATGTGCCTCGTTCATACGATAGCGATAGAATTATTAAAGCGGGTGAAAATGCTATTTCACATATTGATGATACAGGATATGTTAATTTTTATTTAAATCAAGCTGTTGTAACGTTACAGCAAACTCTTGTTAATTCTGACATCGTTAATTTAATGAGAGAGGTTGAGAAAAAATAATCACTATAATAGATACAAATTTTCAAAAAATCACATTAAAAGAAAGAATGTGATTTTTTGTTGTAACTTATGCACAACAACTGTGTATAAGTAGGTGTTGACTAAAGGTTTACACAATTGCACAATGAAAGTGTTGCAGTTCTTTGACAACAGAATAAATTCTAGAAGCACACGGTACCCCTACCTGTTTTCTTAGGAGGAAAACTATCATATGTGTCGAAACTATAATAATGAGGTATTCTATGAGTTACCTGAAGAAGTTTGTGCGAATCACTCTCGTTTCAGCCGCTATCAGCGGTGTCGGCATCGGATGCGATGTTGACACGCAGGAGGCGCTGAATCAGGATCAGCTCGCGCAGAAGAACAGCGTTGAGACCGTCGCAGATGCGCCGGTTTACAGGACAATGACGTCCGAACATGGCAAAACCACGAAGCAAACTCTTCTCATGGAGGTCGTGGGAGACAAAACTCTTCGCTTCTCGTTGAACGAATCAGGTCTTTCGTTCGAGATGCAGAAGGGATGGACCGTCACGAGCAGTACTCCGTATCATGTGAGGTTCCATCGTTCCAATGAACATGGAGTTTCAGACATGGTTGTGTCTGTTCAGGTCGCAAGTCAGGTGAATTCGCAAGAATTTATCAAACATTACTATCCAAATGCTGGCGGTCTATATGCGAATCCGTATAAAGACGTGATGCAGGGGACTGACGGATACTATCTTCAGTCCGATGGTGGAGCAGGAAGTAATGGAGTGTTTGCAGAAATGTTTGGTGATACACTCGCAACTGTAGTGTTTTTCACCAATAGTGAAGGGTCTGATGAACTTGGCTTTAATGAAGCGATTGCCTCGCTTTACGTTGTGGGGATGAACTAATGAGAGCGTTGATTCACGTCGTGGTGTACTACTGTTTCTTCTTGATGATGTTCTCAAAAGCGAATGCACAGCCAAAGCTGTTTCTTCCGCTGAACGAGCTCTTTGATCCACCCGTCAATGCATATTTTGACACCAATCCGGCGAAAGGAAAGGTGTCAAAATATGACGGACCTGTCCCCGATATGTGTTCTAGTTGGGATAACGATGCAGAGACATTGATGTGTATCGGGAAAACGTACGATGGGCACGGTGCGGTTGATTACAACGTTCCAAATTTGGGTGAAAAAGGATACTATCTGGTTGGTGTATTTTCCGCCGCAGGAGGTATTGTGACGGCTGTTCTTACGGGACAGATGAAACAGCTCGGATGTGGATGCTACGGAAATTACGTCAAAATTGACCATGGTGATGGATTGGAAACAATCTATGCTCACTTGAGCAGTGTGAATTCCAACATCAAGGTTGGTCAATGGGTAAATGTTCATGATTCGCTAGGATTTGCTGGTACAACTGGGGATTCAAGCGGAGAACATTTGCATTTTGAAGTTCGTCTAAATGGAATTGCGGTAGATCCGTATTCAAATATGTCCATGTGGTGCGGTGCTGAACCACAATTCTTTCAAGGTGAAGAATGTGATTCAGACAAGCCACGTTGGCATCCTGCAGGAACCATCCTGCATGTTGAAGGCAAGCCCGAATACTTTCTATTGGGCGAGAATGGTTACCTTTCGCATATTTTGAACGAAATGACATATTTCGGAAATGGATATGCGTGGAATCAGGCGATTGCTATGACATCAACAGAAAAAGAATGTTATGTTATGGCAAGCTCAACGCTTTCAACAACACCAACGTATGGGATGATTGCTCATACCTCGTTGATGGGAATTGAATATTGGTTTTATTTTGGGCAGTATGATTCATCCGTGCGATATCGACGAAAAGTGCATGCAAAAGGCGCACTAGCAGTCGCGAAATCGTGGGGATTGAGCCAACTTCCGACATCGAATTCATCGAGCGATACCTTGTATAGTTCCTATCCTGTCGCGCAGGGCTATCAACCTATCAGAAATGGCACGTTGTTTAGAGAAGAGGGGAATAGCGAAGTATACGCGATGGAAAATGGTAAGCGTCGTTGGGTTCAGAACTGGGATACATTCACTTATGCAGGATATGCAAATGCGCCTATTCTGGTCGCAGATGCAGGTTCTATGCAGTATGTGGGTGGATTGATTGGTGCACCGCTTTCGTATACTAATTTCAATGTGTGTATGAAAGATTCGTGCGCGGGAGGTGCAAGTTCGCTCGGTTTGCTGTGTCCTAACAACACAACGATTGATGCAGACCTTGATCAGTTTGCACTCGCGTTTGATTGTGATGATATTGATCCTAAGCGTTTTCCGAATAACACGGAATTATGCGATAAGATTGATAACAATTGCAATGGCGCGATTGACGAAAACAATGTGTGTGGTTTGGATATTGCAGTGGTAAAATCTTTGTGTGAAACGCTGAAGTGCAATGACGCAAATCCTTGTACTGATGATTGGTGTGATGAGCAGATTGGATGCACTACAGTTGCAAACAGTACGGCTTGTGCCAACGACTTCAATGCGTGCACCAACGATGTGTGCGTAAATGGCGTGTGCTCACATCCACCAATATCCGCATTTTGCGATGACGGAGATATGTGCACGGTTAGCGACAGTTGTAAAAATGGTGTGTGTGCTGGTGGCACATTCATCTGTGAATGTGTGAATGCTGGTGGATGCAATGATAACAACGTGTGTACGAATGACACATGCGTGAATGGACAATGCTGGTTTGTAGCGAATGTAAATGTGTGCGCGACGGATAACAATCCGTGCACCAATGATGTGTGTGTTCAGGGAGGATGCACACATCCATTCAACAAATCTGCATGTTCTGATGCAAATGTCTGTACACAAAACGATGTTTGTAGTGTTGGAAAATGTGCAGGTATTCCTTCCGAGTGTATTGATACAAATCCATGCACGAATGATTGGTGTAATGCTGAAACAGGCAAATGTCAATCCTCTCCAAACGCGAATTCGTGTGATGATGGGAATCCGAACACTAAAAACGACTCCTGTACATCGGGCGGTCAGTGTAAGGGAACAAAGTTTACGACGTGTGATTGTGATCACGATTGTACATTGAGCGATCAGTGTATGGTGGGAACATGCGCGAACAAAGTGTGTGCCTATCAAAACGTGTGTCAGCAATCTAATGTGTCGTTAGCTGAATGCGATAAAGTATGCAAGCTAACAAGTCAGTGTCTTGCGGGAGTATTTTTAAACGAACAGTGCGTATGTAAGAATGCATGTTCGCAATCGGACACTCCTGCTGAACCAAAGGAACCATCACCTCCACAAATTCCTGTTCAGCCACCTAACGATCAGCCAATTCCGACAGCGCAAAATGGCGTAAAGGCAAAGATTATTCTTACGTGGGATGATCCAACCATTTCGTCGTTTCAAGTTGTGGATTTGATTGGTTGTGTCGGGCTTGCGTGGGATGGTCTAGGAATCGTGTGTAGCGATCTTTCATGGCAATACACAAACCTGTTTAGTTGCATTCAATTTGATTCAAACAAATTTGAATGTGAAATTGATGTTGAGCCGGGTAGAAATGTCTGGTTTAACATCCAATTTTATCCGCCACATGACTATGGACTCGGGTATCTTGAGACATACGCATGCGGAATGGATGGATTGCAAACAGGAAATGTAGACACTGTTGATGTCGTGGGAAAAAGTGTTGTGTCTAAGTGTGTTCCTGACGCCTATGGCAATTTCAACATGATGCTGAAAGTTGTCGGAGATGAAACACTCATCAATGCAGGAGGATTACTCAACAACGGCTCATTTGAAATGGGAGTTGAGTCATGGTTTCCTGAAATTTATGAGTGGGGAAGCGCGCAAATGGACTTGGATTGTACAGACGCGTTTGATGGTTGGTGTGGTTTGAAGACAAATGTGTCATCAAGTCAGATTAACGCTTACGACGTTCAATTGGTTTCACACACATCGGTTGTCGCGGGTAAGCAATACTTGGTTATGTTTGCCGCCCGTTCCAATGTTGAACGAAACATTTCCATTTGGATGGGAAATAATTCTCCTCCATGGACAATGTATGGTCTGAACCATCAATACAAGATTGGAACAGATTGGAAAGTTGGCATGAAGGTCTTCACCGCTTTAGTAACTGACGCAAACGCAAAGTTTTCGTTTGTCCTTGGTGGTGAAACGGGAAAAGTATGGATTGATGCAGTAAGTATTGTCGCATTGTAGTTATGATACCTAGGTACGTCATTTCAAAACCCTTCTCCTCCAAAAGGGTGCGAAATCTCGTACGTATAGGTTCAATCATAACGATATGATACTACGGTCTTCATTATCCAATGGCTCTGACTACGGTCAGAGCCATTTTTTTGTTATGTTTTGTTGTAGGGGCGATTCCAAGTAATCGCCCGAGCAACGATTCCAAGTAATCGCCCGACACAGTAATCGCCCCCACATAGCATCATATGAACACATGATGGGTTTCCCAAATTGTCATCCCTTCCTCCAACTTTGTCATTTTCGGCATAATGACAAAAAAACTGGAATTATATGAAAAATTATACACGCCATTCCTGTTCTCTGTCATTCCTTTGGCTGGACAAGCTCTCGCCTCAGCGGGGATCCAGCACGTTTGCATTTGCTTGCCTGTACTGGGTGTATTAGTAAAAGTTATTTTTATTCATACTCAAATTCTTCTTCGTATGAATTGTTTCTGGATTCCCGCGTGCGCGCGAGAATGACAAGTGTGGCGTGGATTCCCGCGTGCGCGCGAGAATGACAAGTGTGGCGTGGATTCCCGCCTGCTGGCGAGAATGACATGGGTTGTGTGGATTCCCGCCGGAGTTTACCCTTCAGTAGGACACGCCCTCGATCACCAACAAAAAAAAAAGCCGTTGCGTAGAGCAACGGCGGGGCTAGTTGGCGTGCATGCGAGAACGTGTTCCTGACGACTT
>CAYVCS010000050.1:0-19515 GCA_964450455.1 uncultured Gammaproteobacteria bacterium
ATTTAAAAATGTTGGCACGTCAGTTTGGGAAAATTCTGGAAAAAAATTTGTGAGTATGTATACTGATCCAACCACACGAAAAAGCAAGTTTAGTTATTATGCCTGGTTTGGAAATGGTCAGCCATCGGTATTGCGTGAACAGCGTGTTATGCCGGGAGAAATTGGAACGTTTATTGTTCCCTTGCAAGCGCCGGGTGAAAAAGGGGAATATAAGGAAAAATTTAAGATAGGAGTTGAAAATACTTTGTGGATAAAGGGTTCATGGGTTGTTATACCGATTTCTGTGTCTGATGCAATATCTCAAAAATCAACAGAGAGGACGGCGGATTCTGGATTAACAGCAAATGTTATGTTGAAATCTCATGAGACATTGGTGGCTCCGGGTGGGACAGATGTGATGGTTCGTTATGGGATAAAAAATAATGGTTCACGTTCGTGGAAACAAGTAAGAATGATTGAGCCGGGAATAGGTTTGGCTTCTGTAGAAAATGAATCAATTTTTTATAATGTGTTATGGCCAGAATCGCGTGTTGCGCTCGCGCTCACTGATTCGGAAATTAGTGTTGGACGTTTGACATTTTTTGATGTACCGATACGAACTCCTAAAAATGTTGGTTCGTATGTTTTAAAATTGCAATTAACCAGCGAAGGAACAAATGTTGATGGGGGAAAGATAGAATTACCAGTAACCGTAACAACTCCTGCGGTTGAGGAACTAATGGGAGAAATTTTGCCCGTGGTAGAGCCGTGGCGAGGATTAGTTGAACCACGTTTTCGTGTTGGAATCTCAAAAATTGCTGATGCGACGATTGTTCACGTGAATAGTCAATATAGAATTCTTGATGGTTCTGGTTTGCAAATAGGTATGTTAGAGCCAAATATTTCCGCTGAATGGGTGTATGACGTTGCAACTAATCAACAATTATTGCGTGTTGGCGATCAATTATATACGACAACATCGTATTTTCGACTTGAGCCAGTTGATCCATTTTCAGCTGTTGTAACTATTGATTCATTAGAGAGACGTGCTGAATGGAATAAATCAATTAATTTTAATCAATATAGACAAGTGATTGAAATGCGACGAAATTCTGTTGGATTTGTGTGGTTAGTGAATGAATTACCTCTTGATTGGTATATCAAAGGATTATCTGAAGTTTCAAATACATTTCCACTTGAAATGCAAAAAGCTCAAGCTGTTGCCGCGCGTACGTATGCTCTCTACTATCATGAGCGTGGCGGAAAACATCAGAAATCTGATTCTTCGTATAGTTTGAATGCGAGCGAATCTGACCAAGTGTACAAAGGATATGTTTCTGAACAATTAAATAGTGTTATGTCGCAAGCGGCAGAGTCAACGCGTGGCGAAGTGATGAAATATGAAGGAGGAACTGCCATTACACCATATTTTGCTCGTTCAAACGGCACAACGCGTTCATGGCAAGATGTGTGGGGAGGAGTTGGAAAAAAGTATTTAATTCCACGTGATGCGCCCTATGATGCGGCAAAAGGAAATCGCCGTTTCGGACATGGTGTAGGAATGAGCCAAACCGATGCCGCGATGCGTGCCGATGCTGGATTTTTATATAAAGACATTTTATTATCCTATTATACAGGCGTAACTATTGAACGTACGTATGAGTAACATGAATATTCCGCAAGTAGGACGTATTCCACAAATTCCTCGTCAGGTTTCAATACTAGATTGCCTTGATTTTCTACATTCACTTGAAACCATTGATCCGAACCGATCGTTTCTTTTGAAGCGTATGGATTGGAGTGAATTAGTGGCTGGCCTAGAGAAAGAGGGTGATATAGCGACGCGTATGTTAGTACGTTCCATTCCGTATGAGATTTTTAAAAATACAACTTTGAGTGATATTCCACAATCGATAAGACCACCACATAGGATGGGGAAGGCAAACACTGCGGTACTTGGTCCGCATTTAGAGGGATTAAAAATAGCTTTTGCGGAGGGAGGAAAAGATAATTTTGGTGTACTCGTTTACGGGTTTACCCCAAATGCGTCCGTAAGCATGATACAAAATTCTCGACGTGAGTTTACATATGAGTCTGAAGGAATAATCAATCCAGAAGATATGCGTTTTGTTGTAATGCGTTTTCCAAGGCATAATGTACCTGAATCTCTACAAGGAGATAACGATGCGGAATTTGATTTTTTTGCATATAAATTTATTCCGAAATAAATAAACTACTATTGTTTGGAACTTACGGCGTGGCTTTATTTTTTATGCTATCATTAAAAAAACCATCTTGACGTATCAAGATGGTTGGAGGTGGCTATCTCCCTTCAGCATTTCTTTGGCACGTCACACAGAGGAGCGATGAAGGACGTACCTTCAGTCGAGCAGTCGTGATGTGACCTTTACAGAAACTACATACTTGGTACGTTCCTGCGTGAATTTTCACTAAAACTGCTTCAATTCGGCTAAGCTCTGCAAGTTTGTTGCTTCTAATAATTGCATGCAAATCATCCCTCTTTAATTTTGCATGAACTTTTGCTACTCCAAGATTAAGTACGGCGAATGCCCATTGTTCTAATTCATTCAAGTCGTTATGGACACTTTTTGCTTTCGCATGATGCATTTTCCGCTCCTTTATTTGGGTAGAGAACTACTATGAATAGTATCCTAATACTATACTAAAATAAACTATATGTCAATAGATAGGTTGACAATGTCTCTTGGATATGGTATATTTTTTAGTGGTTTTTTGAGGTAGAATAACTTTCATTATGGAGGTGAATTTGGTTGAAATTGGGTATTGGTGTAGTAATGAATAATCTACAAAGGAAAAAGAAATGGATGCGCAACTTGAAGCTGTCATGTTAGAATCTCTTCATATCGCTCAAAAGACGTGGGAGTTATCTGATATGGGTCGGGTTTTACCCAATCAGCCGAGTGATATGGCGAAAATTGGTGTTGCTCTCATTGCTGCTGAATTATTTAGAGAGGCAATGAAGGAAAAACGGAGGCGAATTGAAGCAGATCGTCCGGGGGGTTAGAAAATTGTTTTTAGTGTTAGAAAAACGTATATAATGCATTGCCTAATTGGCAATGCTTTTTTGATAGCTATCATCATTTCCACATCGTTATTTTCTTTTTAATGAGCCAGATTTAATGATAAATGGATCTTGTGACACGCTATCTACTGCAGTAAATGTTGTTTCCGATAACAACAAATCGCTTTCAGTATCTCCAATTGGTGTGATAGTATCAAGACGAACTTTGATTGAAAGTGAGGGAACTGACAAGGGAAGTTTATTCAAAACAAAACGTATTGAGCGTTTGGACTTGTTATATTGAATATCTCCGGCTTGCACATCAAGTGCTTTTTCAAATGCGACTGATGCGGGTAATTCAGCGACAAATTCTAGATCAAGAATTTCATGTAATGAATTTGAGATAGTAAATATAACATCGTGAGGACGCACGCTTACTTCGGTTAATCCATCTGGTCCAACTCCCACAATTGGATCTCCTGCTGGTGTACTACTGATCATCACTGTTGTATCAGATCGCAGTGATATTTCAAAAGGAGGAGTGTTGGTTGAAGATCCACCATCACTTTTGGCAGTTACCGTAGCGAGAATTGTGTTGCCGGGCAACGCTGAACCAAATTCTTGCGGTGTCAAAATTGGAATGGTAATTCCTTGAATGTTGTGCGAAGAGGCGGGTAAATTGATTAATTCATTTGTGTTAGTGCTGTCCCATATAATGGTAGTTCTCGCACGTGTATCAGAGATAGATTCTGTTGATAATTTCAGTTTTTTTTCTTTTTTTAATTTTTCCCAATTGATAATTGATTTTCCTTGTAATGCGGGATTCTCAACAATTAATGAGAGAACCACATTAGACACTGGATTTGTGCTATTATTTTTAACTCCAACTTGTATGTTGACTGATCCGCCGGGAGCAACACTACCTTTTTTAGTAAAATTGTCTATGGTGAGTGATGGTTCAAGTTGCGCGGCAGTAACATTGACATAATGCGTGATTGTATTTTGTAGATATTCGTGAGAGTCGTTGATAATGACATTTTCAAATGTTAATGTTTGCTCGCCACTCGCGCTACTTTTGAATGTTCCTTCTAAGGTTCCCTTCCATTCCTCATTTGGTTGCAATAATGCAATTGGGAATTTTGTTGGTTCAAGTGGTTTTTTAAGTGTTGTTGAGCTATACGAAAGCACAAATGTATCTGGAAGAATGGCGCGAAGTTGAATTGGACCTAATGGATTTTTTGATGTGTTGGTAAGTGTCATGGTAATCGGCATCAAAATTCCCGATGGAACTGATTCGGGTGCTGAAATGACGAGAGCAAGCGGTATGTCTTTGATGGTCAGTTGTGTACTATTCACTTTTTCAAAATCAGCATTAAAATTTTCTGGTCGATAACTTAAAAACGCGGTAAATTCATGATTTCCATCTTTTGCTCCAATAAATGTTCCGTGAAGTATGATTTTTCCACTATCTCGTTTATTTAATTTGCCAAGTTTATAATGGTATTCATTCGCTCCATTTCCTTTTGGTTCGCTAGATAAAAGAATAAATCCTGTGGGAGGTTTTACTCTAATTTCAACATTATTGAGTGTTTGATCATCGTCATTTCCATAATGAACGATAAGGTCAATGGTATCGCCTGATGTTATTTCATGGGGAGCGTCAATTGAAAGACGAATGTTGGTGTCATTAAATGAGCGGTGGTTTCCAATGATAAACCATCCTGTCCATGCAAGCGCCGCAAAAAAGGCAATAATCAACAGTATAGGAATAATATATGAACTTTTTTGTTGTTTTTGTTGACGAGCAAACGCTGGACTTTTATGTTTGTGTTTGTCTGATGTGTACATATCATTCAGTGTTTCGTCCACTCTTTTTTGTATGAGTTGCGCGGTACGTGTTGATTTTTTTATGGTTTTTCGTGGTTGTTCGTCTGTTTCATCGTATGGCTTTGAACGAATGGTTTGTGGCATAACATGATTGATGAGAAAAAAATTGCAGATTGAGATTGTGGAAAAATCATCTATCAAAAACCTTGACTACTTAAGCTTTTTTGAGTGGAATGATGAGTTTAGGAAAATTTATTGAGTTTGTTTCATCACTATACCAGATACGAGATCTGTTTCAAGTGGTGTGTCAAACGCCACACCATTGTCGCCATGAGTTGAGGAAATCACCTTCCATGAGTTTGGAATTGTGAGGGAATGAGTAAAGTGTGTTCTATCTGCTCCTGGTTGTTTTTGTACTAATAACGAATATGACGCTGATGTTTCTCCAAGTGAATCAACGATACTTTTTTGAGTTTGGGGTAGAATGGTAAAAGGAAGTTGATATGAAAGATGCACTTCGGATGTTTGGCCAGGATCAGTCATTACCCAATTTCCGAATGCGGTTTTTCCCGATTCGCGTGTTATGTGGGTTCCACTTTTCTGATCAATTGATTGAGAATTTTCAATTTCAGAAATCAATTCATGCGTTTCAAATGTTGTGGGTGTTTTGAAAAATGACTCGTCGGGATAGGTAAAACCATCCGCCTTTAAAAGTGTTGAACCCTCGGGGACTAATACGCGAAGATAATTGACATTTCGCACTCCAGAAAATACATCTCCTTTTACGCCATGATGCGTGCGACGAATCGTAACGTTTGATATGAGCGAGCCGTTTGCGTCAAGTACTGTTTTTTTATCAATGGTTTGCGAGATTACTCCATCAGTTTTTTGTCCAGCAATATTATGATTCACGACCATTAGATAATCTTTACGCCACGCGCTAGTAACTGTTCCAGCCCAGCCCGCAGAATCAAGTTGTTTTTGTACGTCAGTATTTTGATGGTATAAAAGAATATTTTTGGAATTGAGTGCATCATGAAGCACAGAAAATAATCCAATTGCTTGGTTTATATTCATATCTTGCATACGTACGAGTAGCGCGCTTACGAGATCGCCAATAATTGCTTTTGGTGTATTTTTTGCTTTGTCGTATTCAAGCTCAACTGCTTTTTGCAGTTCTAAGGTAACATTTTCTGACGTGAATGTTTTGTTATATTTTGAAAGTTCAATAGGGCCAGTGATTTCTAGAATCTTTTCAAGCACTTGTGGATTGAGCGCGATAGCACCGTCTGGAGTTCCATTATTGCTGTGTTCTAAAAACCATGTCGCGGCTCGAACTGAAGTAGGGAAGTCAGGAAACCAATTCGCGTCTTGGAATTGCCATTCTTTTGCTACAAGTTGCATAGGTGTTGGTGGGCGAAGTGAACGGTCTAGTTGTCCTTTGATATCATATGTTCCTCCTCCAGGAATTTTTATGGATTCAATGAGGGAATTTTTTATAGAAAGCAGTGCAAAACTTCCCCAAAAACCTCCACTTGCGCGCATCTCATGATTATTTTGAAATACAACGAGAAGTGTTTGACGAGGTTCTGCAGAAAACATCGCATCAAGTATCGCTATGGTTTTTTGCACGGTACGCATATATGCGACAAGTTCGGGAACTTGTTTGCTCATTACACCAAATGGTTGTTGTATCTCTTTAGGCAATTGTTTGACGTCAACATCATCAATATTTTTTTGCGCATCGTTCAATTGCTTTATAATATCTGTCATCGCAATGTTTACTCTATGCACATTGAGTGATTGTCCGTTTTGTTGTAATTTTTCCAGTATTGAAAGCGTGGATGTGATATGAAGTCCTAATGAGCTTAACGCACGAGCAGTTTTGATTTGTGAACGAACTTTAGGAATTGCCGCTGATATAATTCCCGCATTTTGTTCAAATGTTTTGAGTGTTGTGAGCGCTTGTTCAAATGCAATTGTGGTATGTTGAATTTCTTGCAGAGCTTCCGTTGGATTATTTTTTTGTAGATGTTCTGAAGCCACAACAAAAGATGCGCGCACAGAAGAAGCGATATTAACGAGTGTTTCACGCGTCTCGTATGCGCTCGCGACTAATCGTGAGGTGTACAGTGGCGCGCTTACGATGAGCACAAAAAGCGCAAAAATAAATGTTGTTTTGATGACATACAAAGGGGATTTGTGAGGGGGAACATCGGTGTGAGTATCTTTGTTTCTTTCTGTGGCATGAGGTGAGAGACGTGTATGTGTATGCTTTGCCGCGTGATGAAAACGGGCAAATTCTTGTTCAATTTGATGGTCAATCGTAAGTTGTGAGGGTTTGAGGGAACGTACATGTTTATTGACTAAATCCAGCATGGGGACAGATGTGTTGCCCTGTTTTTTATGTTGTTTTGAGAGAGGTGTTATATCGGTAAACTGATGATGTGTAACAACAGCATCAGTATCTTCTAGGGCATTATGTGGAACCGTTGTTTGTTTCTGCGTGCGCGTTGCGATGTCTTGTTGAGATGCTGACGCAAACGTGGAACCACTTTTTGAAATACTTAACACATGAGGAGATCGACGATGCGATTTCCCCTTACCAATTTGAACATTGATAACATGTTCGCGAAGCATGATAATCACTCTGCGAATTTAATTACGCAGAGATTAAACACCCTATGCGTTTAGTATACACTATTTGAGTAAGTTAACGTAGATGGTATGTGTGGACGAGATGCATTTCTTAAATGAGAATAATGTGAGACGACTCTGCCCTAATTTTTTGAGAGTGGAACGTATGGATTCGTCAGTAAGAATTGTAGAAATTGCTCGTATCCATTCAGCGCTGTTATATGTATAGGCAGGAATATATGCGTCACCAAGAATTTCTTTCATTAGTTCAGTATTACTTGCAACGACGGGAATATCGTATGCCATAGCTTCAAGAGGTGGTAAACCAAATCCTTCGTATAGACTGGGAAAAAGAAATATTTTTGCGTGACAGTATAGATTCGCAATATCAATATCAGATAGATTAAACATACAAAAGATACGGCCATTCTTTATGTTGTGCAGTTGTTTGTTGATGTTTTCCGCCTTATTGCGTAGTGTTTCTGAAAATGGTCCATATGGGCCAGCAATGATGAGGTCATAATGAGCGCCTACTCCTTCAGTAAGTTCGGAAAAAACTTTCATCATAAATTCTAAATTTTTGTGAGGATATTGCGCTCCAACAAACAGAAGATAGGGAATGGGGTGGATGGGATTTGCGTGTGTTGAAAACTTTATGTGTTCATATCCTAGATACGTTACGGTAATTTTTTTTGGGTTACTATGAAGCGTTTTCACGATGTCATTTTTTGAAAATTCTGAAACCGTGATGATGTGTTGTGCTGAATGAACCGCATTGTTGAGAATTTTTTTGAACGCATAGTGTTTTATTCTATATAATAATGGTGATAAAGTACTTGCTCGGCGATCAGGATAATGGATTAATATAAGATCGTGAATCGTTACAATATATGGTTTTCTGTAGAAAAAAGGAACATTAAAATGCGGAAAATGCATGAGATCAACGTTTTCCGCATTTAAAAGACCTAGAAATATTGTTTGTTCTTTGAATGTGTACCATCTAATGTCCGTACAGATTACTTTGACATTGCTATATGAATCAAAATGATGTTCAAGTTGTGGTTGAACAAATAATGTGTACGTGTTAAGAGGAAAATTTTGTACCAAACCGTCAACAAGTTGTTGAACGTATCTTCCTATTCCACCGTTTCGTGGGCCATACATTCGTGCGTCAATTCCAATTTTCATATTGCGCTGTAGTATGTTTGATTATGATAGTAGGGAGGACAATACGCGAGCTGTTTTTTGAGCAGTTTTTCCCCATGTAAATTCTTGAGCGCGCGCTAATCCTTTTGTGATAAAATATTGAGCTAACGATGAATCGTCCAAAATTCCTTCTAATGCGTCAGCAAGTTCGTCGGGACGATGTGGATTGAAAAGTAGCGCATTGTTTTCCAGCGTTTCTTTCAGTGAAGTTGACCATGATGCGATAACTGGCACTCCAAGTTGCATCGCTTCAAGTGGAGGAAAGCCAAATCCCTCAAAAAATGATGGATATACAAACACGTTGGCATGTTGTATGAGATTTTGTTTTTGTTCATAAGTCACATATCCCACATAGTGTGCATCATTTTTCCATGATGCGTCAAACATTTTTCTCAATATTTTTTGACCCTGAAATCCGTATGGTCCAGCAATAACTAAATGAACATCGCTGTATCGTGATTGTGACTTGAGCATATCAAACGCTTGAAATAGTGTTTCAAGATTTTTACGTTGTTCTATTGCTCCCACATATGCCACATAGCGTTGACCATATAATGGGTTTTTGTGGGAAACCACGCGTGTGGCCTCCATAACTCCCGGATAGATAACTTCTATGCGAGTTGCAGGAACGTTGAGCGTACGTTGTACATCTTCTGCAGTCGCACGTGACACGCATATTATTTTTTCAGCATGTTGTATGAGATCCTGCGCGCGTACTGCGTTATGCCACAAACGAACAGTTGGTGAAAACCATTCTTTATGATGAAGAAAAGAAAGGTCATGTACGGTAATAACGTAGGATGTATGTTTCTTGATGGCGACAAAATTAATGTTTGGTATGAATAGCGGGGTGTTTAAAGGAAGTTGTGAAAGTTGCGCGAGTGTTGGGCGACGAGAAATCATGATTGCTGAATTGAGTAATTTATTGTGCATGGTGATTGAGGTAGTTTGTTCTGGTGGGAAAATTCCTGTGTGTACAGTTCTACCACTTTCAAAAAAACGAAGACGAGGCCCTATGTCGGTTGAGAGTAGCGACAGAGCAAGTTGTCTTACATAGAGGCCAACTCCGGTCATTGTTCTATGTTGTTGCGCTCTGGCATCAAAAATAATATTCATGAAAAAAGTGTAGTTTTTTGAGTGAGAAGTTTTTTAATTGATGCAAAATCCGATTCAGATGATGTTTCTGATAGTGCCTTTGTTTTTTCTTGATGTTCATTCCATACGCGTTCAACAAATTTTCTCATTTGTACTTTAAACAAATAACGAGAAAATCGTTGCGAATGTTCTATGAGATTCTGTTGATTAAATGACGATTCATCAAAATTGAGTAATGTATGAGCACATGATTCCCATGTTTGGTCATGAAAAAAAACACCAGTTACCCCCTCTATTACTGTTTCTGTTGCTCCTCCTTTTTTATACGCTATAACAGGACGACCGGATGCCATTGATTCAATTGGAGTTATTCCAAAATCTTCGTTTTGTGGATGAATAAATGCTTTTGCATGAGCATAGAGTGTTGCTTTTTGCATATCACTCACTCGTCCAACAAATTTGATTGTTTTCCCCGCAATTTTTTTAAGCTGATGTTGAATTGGCCCATCGCCAAATACGACAAGTGGAAGCGCAAGTCGTGTGCATGCTTTCACGACGATATCAAAGTTTTTATACGCCACCAAACGTCCACCTGTCAGGAAATATTCTCCTTTCTGCGCGAGTGGTTGATAGAGATGTGTATCAACAGGAGGATAAATTACGTCAGAATCTCGCAGGTAGTACGTTTGTATCCGCTCTGCAACAGTTTTGGAATTTGCAATAAAGGTAGTTACTCGCGCGCATGCTGACGTATCCCATAGCCGAAGTCGTGAGAGATATATTGGCAGAAATTTTTTGATTAACCACGGATGGTTGCTGTCGTTAACATATTGTTGTGAATCACCCCACAAAAAGCGTGTTGGTGTATGACAATAGCAAATATGAATCGTTCCGGGATGAATAATTATACCTTTTGCAAATGCGCTTGTGGACGAAATCACCACATCAAATTCAGATAGGTCGTAACTTTCAGTCGCGTATGGCATAAGAGGCAACATCCATTGATAATATTTTTTTATGCCAGGAATTTTTTGAAGAAAACTAGTTGTGATACGTCGTTTTTGAAAACGAGGATGAGCTGAAGTTCTATCATAAAAAAGCGTAAATAATGGCGCATCTGGCCACATATCTTGAAGCGCGTCCACAACACGTTCCGCGCCACCATCTTGCGAGAGATAATCATGTACTAATGCAACTTTCATATATGTATACCCTACCAAAGACAGTTACATGAGGAAAGGGATATAAAAACCCCTCACCGAAATAATCGGTGAGGGGACAGTACAGAACATGACAGAACAACACAGAACAACACAAGACAAGACAAGACAACGCTTCACATGACGCCACACAACATCACAGTACAGCACAAGACAGGAAATGCACTTCTTATTTTGAATTGTTAGCTACGCCGCTTCCCTCGTGGTCTCTACTTCGTCAAAAAACGTGAGCGCGTCACGTACTGCGCTATTAAATGGTAGAAGTCCACGATATGCTTCTTTCAAATCATCGGGAAGTTCTGCAAACACAATGTGTTTGAACTGTTCTGCCATAAAGAAACATACACCGTAATCTTGGGGCCCACGCACATTGCGTCCACGAGCTTGCAATGCTTCTATCATCACGCGATGTCTTTGAAGCGACCAATACGTGCTGTTGCCAAAACGTTTGAGTTCAAACTTCGCTTGCGGACTATTCGGATTTTGATATCCTGGCCGCAAAAAGAAAATTGCGTGAGCTTGATGGTCAGGAAGGTCAATTCCTTCAGCAAATTGCGCTGTTGTCCCAAGTAGCGCATCACCATTGTTCTGTTTGAACTTTGCGATTGCTTTTTGTGCATTCTGTGTTTCGTCATACGTAATGATATGCAGGCCAACTTTTTTAGCTTGCACCATCACCTCTTTTCGCTCGTATTCTGAACACACAAGCAATAGAGAGCGCTTGTTTGCTTTGGCAAATTCTTTCGCGCCCCATACCATCTGCGAAATAGTGTTCGGAAGCGCTTTTTTTGTGCGCTTTTTGAAAGACAAATTCACGGCATTGGAGGGAACATATATTCTCGTATGCTCATGCGCGAAATTATTTCCCACATGCGCAAACGGCACATCAATACCTGTTTCAAAGGTAAAGATATTGGGATTGCCGATTGTTGCAGAATAGCACAGGATGTTTTCACCCAATGTTTTTTGAATGAGTGGTTTCACATAATAACTTTTCACTGTCAAACGATAACGCGCACGTCGTGGCGCATCACACAATTCCACATCATGTTCTTTCTCGTAAAATGCAACAACATAGGAAAGTGGCGAACGCGCTCCAACACTTTGCGCAAACGACAGTGATTTCAGCATGCGCGGAATTCCATGAATGATTCCTTCAAGCATCTTGAGCATCGCTTGATCTTTGATTGGATCAATGGTTGCGTCAGCGATAGCTTGACGAACACACTGTTCAAGAAGAGTGGTATCAATCAGAGACAAAGCATCAAACAACTGTTGTACATCTTCTTCGGGAAGAAGATTTTGCGAACGTGACGGATGATTTTTGAGAACATCCGTGAACGTTTTCTTAAACGCTTTCAGTTGTGCGTAGATTTTTTTGGAAATCGGCTTCACTGCGTTCATCGTCTGCGTAATATGATAATCAGTAATCTGATGTTCAAACATATTACGCGCAATCTTTGCGAGATTGTGCGCCTCATCAATCACAACGAGTGCTGGAATCATTTCCTTCCAATGGGGAACAAGCAAGCGATTCATCAGAAAAAATGCCGTTGTACACACAATGATTTTTGTGTTTTGCGCCATTCGAGTTGCAAATTTTGCCGCATAATACGGACATGGTTCAACATCTGGCAGAAGCGTAGAACCATCTGTTTGATTCACTCTATGTCCACATTCCAACATATAACATGGCGATTGATGAGCAGAAATGACGCTGTTGTAAAAGAGACATGGATAGTCATCTCGTCCAACCATAGCATTCACATCATCAGGAAACGCTTTGGCAATTTGTTCAACTTCATTCTTTCGCGGAGTTATGTAAAACAATGGACCAATTCCACGTCGCGCTAGCGTTATAAGAAATGCCATACCAATCGCAGTTTTACCAACACCAGTTGGAATTTCAAGAGTCATTCCCTGTTCGCTTTCAACAATCTGTTTCAACGCTTCATGTTGCGCATCGCGTGGATGTGCAAAAGGGAAATTGGATAGAACTTCAGTATGCGTGAGATCAAGCATGGTTTCTCCTTTTAGATTGTAAATAACTGATGAAAGACTAGCATGGGATAGAGATAATGTCAATCGTTCGATGTGAAATTGTTGGGGCGATTCCGTGTAATCGCCCGCACACCGCGGCCAATCGGGCGATTACATGGAATCGCGTGCGTGGGCGATTACATGGAATCGGTGTTCGGGCGATTACATGGAATCGGTGTTCGGGCGATTACATGGAATCGGTGTTCGGGCGATTACATGGAATCGCCCCTACGCACCACCGTCATTTTTAATAAAAAGATAACAATAAAAACCCCCGAATTCGTTTGATTGAATTCGGGGGTACAGAACGCTACGAAACAACACGCAACAACACAGCACTTCACGCAACGCTACACGACGGCACACCAAACTATAGTAAAATTACATTGATCTGGTGCTGGTCTACGCCTCCACTTCGCAGTAGCGACGATCTACGACGTTCCACTCTGCGACGTTGAATGTGCCGTACGGTCCACCGCACGTCGGTCGAAACGCGCACAATCCCATTCGTTTTCCAGCGACTTTGAAAAGCTCTTCAATCTTCGCTGGCGATAGATTGCCGTCAGCAGTGAGATCTACCTCAATGCGAAACTTCATCGCCCAATGCCTGAAGTGCGGACGAATCGCAGGTGCTGTCGTTCCGCCTTGATTGACGATCTTCAGACTCGCTCGCCAATCCTTGTCGGTTACTGGGTTGCCAGTTTCGGGATTGAGTAGGTGGATGAACGGTTCGTCAATGTCTATCGTAGCGAAGACAATGGTTTCGCCGTCCGCCTTTGACATGTTCATGAGTCCCTTGAGCTGTACCTTGCGCCCTGCTTCACGCAAACACGCCATCAAGATTTGACTCGGAAGTCCGATCTGACTTTTCGGATCTTCGTCATCTTCGCGGAACAGCTTTGGTTCAGCAATCGTGCGAAGTGGAGCAGTTGTGTCAACCTTGACACGTTGCTTTCTCACGATGGAGGCCTCAATCGCTCTCTCCGGAAAGTTGCTCATGAGCAAACCGGGCTTTCGTCCGACAAGCTTCACATCAACGGTCATGCCAATCAATTGCCCCTGATTCGCCGTTGTCTTCTCCGTGGGATTCATTCCCGAATCCTTTGTCATAGCTGCCATTTTTTCCAACCTTTCTCCCAAACCCTCACACGTCGTCAGGCCATGAACTGTCATTGTTATTTTCCTTGACTTCAAAGAACTAAACTATATGTTGATACTACGAATGTAATATCAATTCTGCACACATTTCAACATATATATTGATGTTTGTCAACCAGAATGGGCTATATAGTGAATTTGATGGCGGTGAAGATTGTAGATGCAGATAAATTGTTATCAAAAACTTTACAGAATTTATATACTAAATTGAGCATAAAACTATCGTTTTCATACTTGATTTGCATAGTGGTATTGACAGAATTGAGATTTTGTGCTATACTGGGCTGTTAACTGTGAAATAGGTTAATAAGCCGATAACTGCAGATGTATGAGTAATCAATAGTTATCGGCTTGCGAGTGCAGGCTATATGTCTGCACTCGCAACCGAACATTGAAAATCAAAGAACTATAAAATCGAATGATGAGGAGGAGCATCACGTCGCGTTTTTGCGGCTTCTCGCATGATCCAGAGTAGCGCGCTTTCGGCTTTGCCTTAAGATTTGGGGTATCTCTTCAGTGCCCCTTCGCGCAACGCATGGACATCTGGGATCACACATTGAGTAATGGTTATGTCACCTCACAATTTTACGGCGTATTCATATGCCATACGAGGGAAAGTACATAACCACGTCGTTTGTTTATCAAATGACATCTCACCCTCATCATTCGGAATTATAGTAACATGTGTACCTTTTTCTTTTACTGAATGATTGCTATACTGGAGGAATATATGTCTTCACGAAAAAGAGAGCGTAAAACAATTGTTCTCAAAATGCCTACGCATCTTGAGATTCTAAGATCAATTCGTGGAAAACCAATTCCACCATCACGCACGCATCAAGCGGCAAAAGGTGGAAAATATAACAGAACCGCTCATAAGCGAAACATCGTAAAGGAGGAATAATGAACACAAGAACAAAAGCTTCGACAATTGTCGGAGCTTTTTTGTGTGATATGATTTATTGCGCTATACTACAAACATATATGAATAAATTCCAACTATTTTTTTTGTGTATTCGTATTCCACTTGATTATGCGACGCTTGTGTGTGCCGCAGTTTCGGCATTTATTATTCGCTTATCTGAACCAATCGTTGCATTACGACGAGTGAATATAGGACTTAATTTTGATGATTATTTTTTTGCCTCATTAGTGGTTTCATTGCTATGGATTGTAATTTTTGCGTTTGCCGGACTATATTCTATTGACCCAAATAGAAAATTTGGATCTGAATTGCGACAGTTAATGATAGGATGCGCGTCAGGATTTGCCGCAACTGCGGTGATTATTTTTTTACGAGGAGAGTTGTTTAATTCACGATTTATTGTGTTAGCGGCAAGTATACTCGCGGCATTATTTTTATTGGTTCAAAGAATGTTCATGCGACTTATAGTTCAATGGTTGCATGTAAAGGGAATTGGAGTCGTACGTATCGCTATCATTGGAGATGATGATACTGCTAAGATTTTGTATACGATATATTCGCGAAATGCGCGACTAGGTTTTTCTGTTGTAAAACGTTTTCCTAGTTTTTCAAAACGAGTTGGAGAAACTTTGGTTGCCTTGAAACACAAACATCAACTTGATGAAATTATATTTACTAATCAAGATAATGAACGTGAAACGATTGCATTACTTGCGCTTTGTGAACAACATCAGTTGACTTTCAAATATTCCGCAGATTTATTTTCTACGTATGCACCAGAGAGAAGTATTAGCGTTGTAGCAGGAATTCCGTTGATTGAAATTCGGAGAACACGCATATATGGATGGGGGAGAATATTGAAACGCATTATGGATGTCTCTGTTGCAAGTATGTTGCTTATTGTGTTGTCGCCGTTAATGAGTATTATTGCGTTATGCATTTTGATAGAAACAGGTCGGCCGATTTTGTATCGCAATCAGCGTGTTGGTGAAAAAGGACGATTGTTTGATGTATTGAAATTTCGGACAATGTATCAGCATCTCTCAATCGGTGAACAATTTAAAGATTCTCATGATGCATTACGGATTGAGAAAAAATTAATTGAAAAATATAGCATTAAACAAGGGCCATTATATAAAATTAAAAATGACCCGCGAGTTACATCGTGGGGAAAAATATTTCGTGATTGGTCGTTAGATGAATTGCCTCAACTTTTGAATGTGGTGAATGGCTCAATGAGTTTGGTTGGACCTCGACCACATCAGCCGCGTGAGGTTGAAAAATACGAGCCACATCATAAAAAGGTGTTAGTGGTAAAACCAGGAATGACAGGACTCTCCCAAATTGGAGGACGATCCGATTTAACATTTGAAGAAGAAATGCGTTTAGATACGTTATATATTGAACAATGGTCATTGCTTAGCGATCTTTTTATTCTCGTAAAAACTCCCCTCGCAATTTTTCACAAAAAAGGCGTTTATTAGTTGGGGTCAGGTCTTGTATTTTAACATTTTTTGCCAAAAACTGTTCTCCTCGCCGATATACAATACAAATCAATGTGATGTTCGCGGAAGCTGAACTATTTTATCAATAGTGTTTGCTATGCTAAAGAATTATTGTATTTTGAAATAGAATATATGTGGTTACATTGCCAGCCGTAATTATTTTTGGTATCGTGTAATCGGTATGAGTGACGAAAAATCATTACACATAAGAAAAAGCAGAATGGCTGTTAAAGATATAGCCAGTTTTAGCGTACATTTTATTCCTTCAGATGATGGAGGATATTCAGTTGAGGTACCAGCACTTCCTGGATGTTTAACTGAAGGCGATTCTTTTGAAGAAGCAGAACATAACGTGCGTGAAGCGATTGGTTTGTACGTGGAATCATTACAAGAGAGAGGTTTACCTATTCCTGACGAGCAGAATATTGTGTTTAAAAATATTACCGTGTCTCTTGCATCAAGTATTTCATGAGCACACATTTTCCCTCATGTAAACCATCAGATATTGAACGAGTTATTAAACATCTTGATTTTTCATGTATTAGACAACGAGGAAGTCATTGTATATATGTTCGTGCAAAAGATAACATCACTCTGGTTATACCTCGCCATAACAAGGACATCAAGCGTGGTACTCTCTCAAATATTGTTCGATCTTTAGGTTTAACGATGGAAGAGTTTATGCGTTTGTTATAGTTTGTCGCATGCAATGTGTACAATGATGCTATGTCGCTTGACGGATATGTATTCCGAGTTTATACTATGTACGTCTTTCATTGATACTAGATGGTTGCTCCCCAACTTATAGGGGAGAGGAAAGTCCGAACACTCGAAGTTTTGACTGAATGTGTGACTAGTTACGCGTTGAGTCGAGATGGAATGTAGTGCTGGATAACGTCCAGGCAATGAGGAAATAATGTTACGAGTACGCTCGTTCTTCAAAAACTCCTCTGACGGAAAGTGCCACAGAGACAATACGAACTTATAGCGGAAGTTATAAGTACAAAGGTGAAAAGTGAGGGAGTGTTTGTTGCGATATGCAATGAGCTGTCCCTCTCGCACGTGAGTAATCAATGTGCGTGGTAAACCCCACTTAGTGCAAGGTCAAAGACCGCATGAGGCAATAAGTAATTATTGTCCAAGAGAGATAGCCATCGTCCTGACGTAAGTTGGGATTACAGAATTCGGCTTATCGGTATCTGTGAAAGACATTTAAAAAACCCGACTTGTGAATGGTCGGGTTTTTTAATTGATGAAGAGTTTTGATGCTACACTGAAATAATTACCGGAAGAATCATTGGACGACGATGCATTTTTGAATATAAATATTGTCCGATTTCCTCACGGATTTTTCGTTTCAGAGTTTCTTCAAACAATGGAGCATTTTTATCAATACTGGCAACAGCATCTTTGACTTTTTTGCGTGTTTTTTCTACCAAGTCCTTTTGATCTTGCATATAAATAAATCCACGCGAAATCAAATCGGGATTGCCAAGAAGCATGCGGGTTTTTTTCTGTAAGGTGATAATTACCACAAACATTCCGTCTTCTGCTAATGTTTGTCGTTCGCGTAAAATAATACTTGATATATCTCCAACACCAAGTCCGTCCACAAAGACATGTGTGGTTTCTACATATTTATCAGTCAGACGACATCCTTTTTCATCACATTCAATAATTTGTCCATTATCAGCAATCAGCGTATTTTGTCGTGGAATGTGCATATCAACTGCAAGGTCAGCATGAGAATGCAACATATAACGGTTGCCATGAATTGGCATAAAATATTTTGGTTGTGTAAGACGAATCATCAATTTCAAATCCTCTTGTTTCGCATGTCCACCAGCATGCACATCCATCATTTTGTAGTGAACGATACGCGCTCCTTTTCGGACAAGTTGATCTTTGAGATTTTGAACTGTTCTCTCATTTCCCGGAATTACTGACGAGGAGAAAATAATTGTGTCGCCTTCTTTGAGCGTAACTGTTCTATGTTCTCCTGTTGCGATACGCATAAGCGCTGCATTTTTCTCTCCTTGCGCTCCAGTGCAAATGACCATACAACGCTCGTCAGGCATGGTATGAAATTCGCGATCTGATGTCATGAATAATCCTGGTTTATATTTGAGATACCCAAGCTCATGGGCAAGATCAATGATATTTTGCATAGATCTTCCTTGAATTAACACTTTACGATTTGTTTTTTCCGCAGCCCATAATAATTGTTGAATACGTGTGAGCAACGAAGAAAATGTTCCAATAATAATGCGACCCGGAGCAGATGCAACCGCTCTCTCTAGTTCTTCTCCGACAATTTTTTCTGATATTTGATATCCTTTACTTTCCGCGTCAGTTGAATCAGAAAGTAACATCAGAGGATGTTGCGAACCAAATAAAGCAATATGTTGTAAATCAGCCGGCTCTTCATTGACAGGAGAATAATCAAACTTAAAATCGCCGGTAATCAAAACTTGCCCATAGGGAGTTCCAATTGCGGCGCCAAATGCGTCTGAAATATTATGGTTGATGTGAAATGGTTGAAAGGTAAAATGCTCACCCAATTTGAAATTTTCCGTTCCGCGTTTTACAATCACAATGTTTGGTCGTGGCGCACCATTTTGTTCTTCAACTCTCTTTTTTATCATTCCCGCGGTAAGCGGAGCAGTATAGATGACAGGATTTCCGAGTGTTCCTAAAATATGTGGCAATGCGCCAATGTGATCCATATGTCCATGCGTGATAATAATTCCACGAATATTTTTTTCTTTATTTTTGAGAGATGTGACGTTTGGAATAATATAATCAATTCCATGCATATCTTCATCAGGAAACATCAGTCCCGCGTCAACAATCAAAATATCATCACCACATTCAAGAACA
>CAYVCS010000051.1:0-2460 GCA_964450455.1 uncultured Gammaproteobacteria bacterium
ATTTCATAACGTTGAAAGGATTAAATTTTCAAATGCGAAATTCACTTCACATTATTGAAGACGCGTGGATTGTCTATCAAACTAATTTCAAAAAATTAGTTGTTCTTCCTATTTGCATTTTTATCGTCAGCATCATTCCAGCAATTCTTTTTCCATGGTCAATTTCACCAAATAGTGCACAACCCTCCAAAGAAACCATACAATTATATACAATCATTCACACACTATCGCTAATTTTATATATCTATCTTGTCTACACCTATCTCGTACAACTCTATTCTTTGATACTATCTCGTCGCATATCCTATCAAGAATTATTCAAAAAAAGTATCAAACGTTTTTTGCCAACCATTGCCGCACATAGCGCATTCATCGCGCTGATCGCGGTAGGAGGTTCGTTATATTTCCTTCTGTATTGGCTACTCTCTGCAAATTCTTTCCTCACTGAACAAGCAATACTCGCGTGGCCACTTATTCTCGGCCTTCCTCTTCTCGCGCCAGCAATCTATCTCGGAATTATCTATATGCCGACAACACTCACTGTGATACTAGATAACACTCCTTTTTTTCATTCATTTCCTCGAAGCGCCGACCTTGTTAAAGGACGAGTTATGCAAACCGCGACACTTCTTTTTGTTCCCGCATTTCTGTGGTCAATCGCTCACCTTGTCATCATGATTGTTACACTCATCATATTATTTTTACTTCTTTCCATACATCCACTTACCTATTCCACCTATCAAAATTTTGCGCTCGTAATTCTCCAGGGAATTTTTGAGGGTTTACTCTTTTTACCACTCACAAGCATTAGTATCATTCTCCTCTACCAAGATCTCACAAAACCGAGACACAACTAGTATCAACTTGATACAACATTTCATTGTATGCTAGGGTATTTAAATTGAGAACTCATACATCGTAGAGTAAAAGTATATGAAATTAGAACCAATCATTGGACTTGAGATTCACGTGCAACTCAAAACAACATCAAAAATGTTTTGTGGATGTGAAAATGGTGTTAATCAGAAATCACCAAATTCCGCGATATGTCCTATTTGTATGGGACATCCCGGAACTTTACCTGTCCCAAACGCAGAAGCAGTTCGTCTTGGAGTTCGTGGATCACTGGCGCTCGGATGCACAATTAATGTGGAATCAAAATTTGATCGTAAACATTATTTTTATCCTGATCTTCCGAAAGGTTATCAAATTACCCAGTTTGACGCGCCAGTTGGAATCAATGGATCGTTCACTATCTTGTCTGATGATAGAGAACAGCGAACTATTCGCATTGAACGTTTGCATCTTGAAGAAGATGCCGCAAAAAATATGCATGGCGAAGATGGAGTTACATTGATAGATTATAACAGAGCCGGCACTCCGCTTGCTGAAATTGTGACGCATCCTGATTTTCGCACTCCGCAAGAAGCAAAAAAATTTCTTCAAGAATTACGACTTCTTATGAGGACGATCGGAGTATCAAATGCTGATATGGAAAAAGGGCAAATGCGATGCGATGCAAATATTTCATTGCGCGAAGAAGGGTCAAACATACTTCATCCAAAAACAGAAATCAAAAACCTGAATTCTTTCAAATCAGTTGAACGAGCACTGCAATATGAAATTGAACGACAAACTGATTTATGGCGAACCAACACTCCTCCCGCGGTAACCACAACGCGTGGATGGAATGATGTTAAAGAAACAACTTTTGAACAACGCACAAAAGAAGCGGCTAATGATTATCGTTATTTTCCTGAACCCGATATTCCGCAATTACATTTAGACGTGCTACTTCAAGAAGAAACTGCGCGTATGCCAGAATTACCACGCGCAAAAATTGAGCGATTCATGAACGAATATCAATTCAAAGAAGAAGACGCGTTTTTATTGGTTGAACAGAGGGAATTGGGGAATTTCGCTGAAAACGTCATGAGCGAACTATGGAACTATCTTTTGAATGTTTCGGATATTGAAGGAACTCATGAGGAACTTATTTCTCAATATGGCACCAAACTTGGAAATCTAGTGGCAGGATGGATTACGTCAAAATTATTGGGAATTTTTGCTATTAAAAAAATAGATATTGAATCAACGTCACTAACAGCTGAAAATTTTGCAGAATTAATGTTTATGATTTTTACCAAAAAAATCAACAGTACAGTCGCGCAACGAGTCCTTGAAACAATGGTTGAAACAGGTGCGGACCCGGAACATATTTTAGAAAATGATGGATGGAATGTATCCGTATCGGCACATGATCTTGAAACAATCGTTAATCAAATCATCAGCGAACAAGCCGACGCAGTTGCAAAATACAAATCCGGAAAAACCGCATTAATGCAATTTTTTGTTGGTATGGTAATGAAAAAAACAAAAGGATCATCTGACCCTGAACACATACAAAAATTATTTGAACAAAAATTAACGTGAATTCCAAGTCATTTCGAATCCCTCGGA
>CAYVCS010000052.1:0-5171 GCA_964450455.1 uncultured Gammaproteobacteria bacterium
ATATGATGAAAACGTATTATGATGATGAGAGTATAGCATGGTGGAGGTTGAGGGACAAATTAGCTAGCCACCATACCAAAAAAACGCCAGATATGATGGCGTTTTTTATTAAGGGAACATGCGTGGTTTACGAGCGTCGAAAATTTCTTCCTCGTGATTGAAACTGTCTACCACGTTGATAATTAATTAGAGGTGGTTCGGTAATACTTTCCACTCGCGAAGCTCGACGAGCAGGCAAGTTTGGAAGTGCTGAAACCGGAATTGTTGTTTTAATAATTTTTTCTATTTGTCGTATATCTGCGCGCTCATCAGCAGAAGCAAATGAAATTGCGCGACCAGCACTTCCCGCTCGACCAGTGCGCCCAATACGATGTACATAATCATCCGGATTATCGGGTAAATCATAATTAATCACTAAAGAAATATCTTTCACATCAATTCCGCGAGCCGCGATATCAGTTGCAACAAGCACATTATATTTTCCCGATTTAAATCCATTCATCGCGTCTTGTCTCTGTGACAAAGAACGATTGGAATGAATTTCAACTGCACTGTGTCCCATATCACGAACTGAAACGGCAATTTTTTTGGCACCATATTTTGTTCTAGAAAAAATCAACACCGTTCCATTGTTATCAGCCAATAATTTATCCAATAATCTAGTTCGTTCTATTTTTGGCACAATAAAAATTTCTTGTTGTACTTTTTCTGCAGGAGTTCCTTGAGGAGCAACTTCTATTCTCTGTGGATTTTTCATATACTGTGCAGTCATTTCAAGAATTGCTTTTGGCATTGTTGCCGAAAACAATAATGTCTGACGCTCCTGTGGCACAAAACCCAAAATTTGTTTTATTTGTGGCGCAAAACCAATATCAAACATTCTGTCTGCTTCATCTAACACAATCATCTTCACACTCCGCAATGAAACATTTTTTTGTTCCACATGGTCAATCAATCGTCCAGGAGTTGATACAATAATGTGTGGATGACGTCGTAGAGATTTAAGTTGCTGATGCATTGACGCTCCGCCGATTAACACTGCGGTACGAATTCCAAGTGGTTCTCCTACTTTAGTTAATACATCATGAACTTGTAAAGCTAATTCACGTGTTGGCAATAAAATCAATCCTTGTCCCTGCGTTCTACAAAGTAATTGAATCATAGGGATACCAAATGCGAGTGTTTTTCCTGTTCCTGTTTGCGCGATTCCAATAATATCACGAGAAGTGAGAGCGACCGGAATACACTGATTCTGAATTGGTGTAGGCAAAGTAAATTGCAAGCGGTTCAAAACCTCAAGCAAGCGTGGCGCTATTCCCAAAACATTAAAACTAGGCACAACTTTTTGTGTTTGCGTCATATATATATGCGACCCGAGTTTCTACTGGGCCACAAGCATGACACAAAAGAGACGAGTCAATGGCCAATTAACGGCCTATTAATTAAGAAACTATAGTATACCATCACTAACAAAATATGTCAATGAGTGCTTTTTTTGTGAATGCTAAATATACGACGCATTCCATCATGCACCGAAAAGTATACTTATAGTTAATCTTGATATTATTTTATTTCAATTTTTTAAAAGATTTTTTCTTTGGCAGAAAGTTTTTTTTGGAAACAACTGGCCTACTAATTTCTTTTTCCAGCTGTTTTTTGGCGATACCAGCAATCTTTCCACCTCGTTTGGCATCGTGTACAAGTTTTGAAACCCCTATAGAATTTTCAATTTTGTGAATTTCTGTGGTTGAGCGTTCACCAAGCATAGTGAAAATCAGTTCAAAATCATCCATATGATCGCGTAAGTTCTCTCGCGTAAGACCTTTCACTTTTTTATATTCGCTCGGTGTGATGCCAAACGTGGCTTTGGATATTTCCGCCGTCAAAATTTCATAATCTTTTTGTTCTTGTGCGCCTCGTTTTTGCCATTCGTCCGTTAACTCTTCACGGATTGCAATACCACGCATTCTTTTTTCTATCCAATCATCAGGATATCCCTTGAGTTTGTAAAGTATTCTTGTCCTCTGCGTTGACAATTCCGGATTTTCTATTTCTTGTACTCGTTCATAGCCGACCTTAGCCAGCCAGCGTTTGAATGGTTCCGCTTTTGGCGATGGAATTGATTGAATGATGCGAAAAATGCCTTCAGTATCGGCGCAATCAGTTTTACGCATTTTACCGTCCTCTGCAGATAATTTCAACTGTCTACAGATTGTAGATAGTTCAAACTCTCCTTCATTTTTCACCCTCGTCTTCATTGCTGTCCAATAAGCACTAGAACGATCACTATCTGTTAGCGCTTCTATCACATCAATAACTGAAAACCACCACTCATTTTGAAAAAGTGTTTTCCTAATTTTCTTTCCTTTGAATAAAGCTATTTTTGTGGTTTTAATATGTTATATGTTACATGTTGTTTGTCATTCCGCATAAACTTGGGAACGCAATGATCAGCAATTTGATGTACTCCCCAAAATTCCATTCCGATAATTCTTCAAAAACACTTACTATTTAATAATTATTGCGCATTTGTTTTTTCTTCCCCATGAAACAGGGGGTGTCTGGCACCGGCGTCACAAACCTTAACCTGATGTACCAGAACAGAAACTAGCCGATCTTCCGCAATTGAAATATCATAAAGAGACTGCAAATTTGTCCAAAATTGTGGAGATACACTAAAGTATTTACCTAGACGAAGTGCGGTGTCCGCAGTTATTGATCGTTTTCCCTGCACAATTTCATTAATTCTCCGTGGGGGAACTGAAATATCTCTCGCAATACGATATTGTGTCAACTGCAATGGATCAAGAAATTCTTTTTTAAGAATTTCACCAGGATGTGACGCTAAAATTTTTTTTCGACGTGCCATAGTTATAAAATATTAATGATAATCAACAATCTCTACTTTATATGCATCATTTCCTTCCCCTACAAAACAAATACGCCATTGTTTATTGATACGTATACTATATTGATCTTTTCTACGACGACGTAATTTTTCAAGATGATTCGCAGGAGGAACACGTAAATCATTGAGATCAACAGCGGCATCTATCATCCACAACTTTCGGAGTGCTACTGATTGAATCGCGTGGGGTAAATGTCTTGAATATTCGCGATTAAATATCTTTTTTTCTTCAGCCGAATAAAAACTTCGTATCATACTACTATGATAACGCACAGCGTTACTATTGTCAAATCTGATCGGATAAAAAGTTACGTGGGATAGATGTCTCCAGCCAGTGTCAGACACCTATCTCACAAGTTAAAACTTTTTGTTCCATATAATCAATTCAAGCGCCACACGCTTGTTTTCGTCAATGTTGAGTTCGGGTAAATATTTTTTTAATAATTTTTTACTAATTTTTTTTCTTCCAACATCAAAATTTATCAGCCGCTCAAGCGCCCATTTTTCATCTTTTTCCGCCTGCTTTTTAGCAGATTTGGCAGTATAGTCCCACAACATACGCATGCAATAGTATAACACCCTTTTGCGGACACAGCAAAAAAATGGCTAATCTGTTTTTGAAGGAACAAATTTAAGCGATAACGAATTGACACAATGACGCGTATTTTTTTCTGTCATTCTCTCGCCTTCAAACACATGTCCCAAATGTCCACCACACTCTAAACAGGTAATTTCTGTGCGCATACCATCTTTGTCCACTGTCTTTCTAACTTTTCCCTCAATTTCTTGGTCAAAACTTGGCCATCCGCATCCAGAATGAAACTTCGCATTTGAAACATACAGAGGACTATCACATCGCCGGCACACATATGTTCCTTCCTTAAAAAAATCATCATACTCCCCAGAATACGGAGCTTCGGTTCCTTTCAGCGCAATGACATTCTCTTCTTCTTGCGTGAGTTTATTGTGGTGCATATTTTTATGTTAGTTCAAATTGAATAATCTGAAATCCATATCTTAAAACGTCGTCAGGAGGCCAAAAAGTTTTATCCTTAGTTTTGATAATATAGGTAGCAACAACCTCAATCTTTCTACCCGTATATTCTTTTTTGTCAGCATTCCATTCTTCTAAAACCAACGTATCCCCCTCATGTATCTCAAAATCAGCAAGTCGCAATTCAAACTTTTTCTTACCCGAAATAATATCCTCAAAATATTCTCGCAAAACTTTTTTATGAATCGATGCCATAATTTATTTGCCTGTGGCAGGGCATAGTACAGGACGTTAGAACTATTTTTGAGAAAGAAACAAGGTATATTTATATACCTGACTTAAGAGTCAGTATGTAATTGAGAAATATTCTTACTACTAAAAATACACGGTCTGCGATACTTTGTCAAAAAAAATATACTTAATTTGCCTGTCAAATACAAAAATGAGTTTTTGATGTTAGTGCGAGAAAAAACACAGCAAAACAGAATATTTTGGAATAATTGTTAACTATTCATTGCATTGTTTTGTTCGTTGTATCTCGCTCTGTGGATTTCTAAGTGAGCTAATATTGCGTCAAGAACAACTGGTATTTTTTCTAAGGTAATCAATGGCGCGTTACGATGATTGTTATGCATTATACTCTCGTCAAGTGGGGAGAGTTGTGTTCTGTTACTTTCAAATCTTTGATCATGCTGTTCATGGGTTTTCGTGTCGTAATAAGATGTCAATTGAATATCTTTTTGTTCGAATTTCCACGGCTGATCACTAGGTGTGTGAAGTATTTCTGTCGCTTGTTGTGGCGATAGTTCAGAGGATAAACTTATGAGCATACGACGAATTTTTTTATCATTACCCGGTGCTCCTAACGCACTTTCTTCTAGTTCTAATATGAAATCTGTGAATTCTCCAAGGTTTGGAATATTTTGTATTCTTAGTTTTCGTTTATTGATGCTTGGTCCTATGAGTTCGTAAACCGCAGCAACTTTATCTGACACAGCTTCAAGTAATATTCGCTCTTTTTCTTTTTCTGCATTATTCTCCACCTCTACCGCTTTTTTCGCTTGAATGTGTTCAAAACCTCGTTCCATATAAAATAATTAAGTAATTAATTTAGCTTTATGAGAATGTGTTTCCTATAAATTGATAGTATAATTTTACATCAAGTAATTATTCTTGTAAAGTAACTTTGTAAAAAAAAATATACTTATATTCTTTACCCCACACACTAACTCACTATTGTTTTATCAAGCTACCAAATATCAATGGATG
>CAYVCS010000053.1:0-3744 GCA_964450455.1 uncultured Gammaproteobacteria bacterium
CTAAGAAGCTAAAAAGCTAGTTCCTACAACCTAGAGCAAAAGCTAGTTCCTAATGCCCAGAGCCGAATTGACGACGTTGTGGATTCCCGATCTCGGTCGGGCTAGTCCTGCTGAAGGGAATGACACGAATAGGAAATGCGAACGTCAAAGTCCTAATAAACTAAAAAGCTAGTTCCTAATGCCTAGAGCCGAAATGGCGTTTCAAAAATATAACAATTATTCTTCTGGATACACTTGATTTCCTTCTGCGTCGTACAAAAATATAGCAAGAGTTGGACATGATTGCGCCGCGAGTAGCAATGTTTCATCGTCAATATGTTCAACGTTTAACTCTGACACATGCACAAGCTCCGACGTCGTATCGCCGCTTTTTAATCGCATGACTGCTTTATTTTCATCATCCATTTCAAACACTTCACCATACACCACAACGCAACTCGCCGCTCCAATACACAAATCACGGTCAATACGCAATTTTGCGATTTTCGGAGATTTTTTGTTTGAATCAGTAAAAGGAATTGGTTTGTCTACTATATTATCCATAATATTTTTCTGCGTAAAATCTAATTAATTGTTCAATTTCCGGAATCACGGCAGGATTTCCTATTCCCACTTTTAACTTTTTCTGAACATCTTCAAGTGTTGTTGCGCCTTCCAAAACAGCTTCTTCAATATCATGGTCGGTAATATGCAAATCAGGGTCAATCATTTTTGCTCCCGCAACTTCCACACGTTCGTGTTGTCCAGTTTCACGAAAATAATTATTGACACATTTTCTAAATGCCTTATCCGCCAAAACAGAACAATGAATCTTACGATTTGGCAATCCGCCTAAACGTCCCATAATATCTTGGGGTTTAATTTTCAATGCGTCGTTTATCAACATTCCCCCATTTTCGGTGAGCATCATAGAAAACATAGACGTTGAAGCAATCGCAGAACCACATCCAAATGTCCTCCATTTTAATTCCGCAATTCTATCTGCTTCTTTGTGAACATTTATTCCAATCCACATTGAATCACCACATGCGGGCGATCCAACAACTCCTTCAGCTTGAAATTCACCAATCTCTGCCATTCGCATCAATAAATTTTGCGGATGAAAAAAATGGTCTTTGACTGTATCAGAATACACCCACGTTTCTTTCGTATGCGCATTCACCACATCAGCATGTTTGAGCGACTCGTCTGTCATTTTTGTTAATAAGTCTGCCATATAAAAAAATTAATTAGTTTTATTACGAAGTTTTTTTACAAAATGCGGTGTCTGTCCACCAACAAATGCTTTTTCTAAACTCATTCCACCAACATCATAGCTATTCATATCAACATTAATCGGCGAAATTGAACGCAATAGTTGTGTAACTGGTTGAAGAATTGAAAGCGTATAATCAATATCTTCACGAGTTGTTGATCGTCCTAAACTAAATCGCATTGAACCATGCGCAAATTCATCCGGACGGCAAAGCGCCAAACTCACATGCGACGGGTCAAGTGTTGACGAATCACACGCTGACCCCGTTGATGCAGAAATCCCATACTCATCAAGATACAGTAAAATCGCTTCTCCTTCAATATCCAAAATTGAAACATTGATATTATTTGGAAGTCGCTTATTTCGATCCCCATTGATGACGCATTTAGGAATTAGTAATAAAATTTGTTCAATCATATAATCACGTAAGGGAATCAAACGTGCGCATTCAGATATTCTATCCGTTTCAACCAGCTCTAGTGCGGTTGCCATCCCCACAATAGCAGGAATATTTTCTGTTCCCGAACGTAATTTATTTTCTTGTCCGCCACCAAAAATAATTGGTTGTAATTGTATGCCACGTCGCATAAATAAAACTCCCACACCTTTTGGTCCATACATTTTGCTACCATTAATAGTCATCAAATCAACACCTAATTGCGTAACATCAAGTTCACAATATCCACTCGCTTGACATGCGTCAGTGTGAAAAAATGGTGGCTCAAGTATTCCCCTTCCCCACAATTTCTTTTTTGCTTTTATCATTTTTGAAATAGCAGAAATATCCTGCAATGTTCCGATTTCATTATTCGCATACATGACAGATACAAGAAGAGTTGATTCGTCAATTGCATTTTCTAATGCTGACATTTCAACACATCCATTTCTATCAACTTCAATTTTTTCAATCGTATAACCTTCTCGTGCAAGTTGATCGCACGCATGCAAAACCGCATGATGTTCAAATGTGGTAGTTACGATTTTTTTTCCTTTGGAGATATATTTTCGCGCAATGCCAAATATCGCCATATTATTACTTTCTGTTCCACTTCCCACAAACAAAATTTCTCCTGATTGACAGTTGAAAATTTTTGCAATGCGTGAACGAGCTCCATGCATTGCTTCTTTGGCTCGTCGTCCATGACTATACAGCGCCGATGCATTGCCGAAATTTGTACTAAAAAAAGGTTGCATATCTCTAAGCACTTCATCTCTCATCGGCGTTGCCGCCGCATGATCCATATACACTTCACGTTTTTTTTCTTTTGGAGGAAGGTCTAGCATAATTTTAGATTTTAGATTGATGATTTTAGATTTACGATTTACGATTTGTGATTGAAGAGTTTTGCACCGCAATCTAAAATCTAAAATCATCAATCTAAAATCGCTCCCCGTCAATCTAAATTCGCAAATCGTTGACTTCAAACACTAACTTTCATATACTAGCTTTCTTAAGGCATGATTGTCAATCTTATTATGTATTTCGCGACTATAACAAAGAACGAAATTGTATCTCCAACTATTCATAAAATTTCTGCCTCTGTTGAACCAACATCATCATTGCAATTTATAGCGGGACAATTTGTCATGATTGATGTTCCCGATTCTCATACAACTGTTCAACGTGCTTTTTCGTTTGCTCATTCACCGAATGATTCCAAAAATGTAGTGTGGTATGTAAAAATTTTAGAGGGTGGAATAGCAAGCGCTTTTTTTAAGCAGTGCAAAAACGGAGATTCTGTGGTGTTTCATGAGCCACAAGGACACATGCTCCTCCCCGTCATGCTTCCTGATACTCTTATATTCATCGCAACATCAACAGGGATAGCTCCTTATTTTTCAATGCTTCATGAGCTTGCGCGCAATCATCCACAACAACACATACAATTACTTTTTGGATGCCGAGAAGAATCCGATTTATTTGTACAGAATGAACTTAAACAGTTCCAAAAACTTTTACCACATCTTTCTGTGTTATATACACTATCATCTCCTTCCTCTACATGGAGTGGATTAACTGGCAGAGTTTACGAACACCTCTATCTTCTTGCTACTTCACCACAATCATCTATGTATCTCTGCGGAAACAAACAGATGATTATTGATGTCCGAACATCTCTCATAAAAAATAACTATAATCCAAAATCCATCAAATTTGAAATTTTCTTTTAAACTGGAAATGGGGACAGCCACCATTATTCTAGGAATTAGATTACTAGCTTATTAGCTTTTTAGGACGTTGACCGACACCACCCTAATAAGCTAGGCATTAGAAATTAGCTTATTAGGACACACGAACGCCCACATCCTAAGAAGCTAAAAAGCTAGTTAAGCTAGGCATTAGGAATTAGCTTGTTGGCTTTTTAGGAAACTCCAACGTGAACGCTTAATAAGCTAAGAAGCTAGTTCCTACAACCTAGTATACGTTGACGACGTTGTGGATTCCCGATCTCGGTCGGGCTAGTCCTGCTGAAGGGAATGACATGTGA
>CAYVCS010000054.1:0-11340 GCA_964450455.1 uncultured Gammaproteobacteria bacterium
ACTGTCGCGTATTCACGAACTCAACCAAAAGTTTTATATAGCATACCAGGACGCACAGGCGAGTGGTGAATATTCAACAGCAAAAGAATACAAGGAACAACTCGTAAACGCCATGAGCGAACTACAAACAAATATATGGAACGAAAAATGTAGAAGATTTGACCCCCGCACACTAGAACACGTCACCATGAAAAAAGATTATTCTGTACGTGCAACACTGGAAGGACACACGGACGGGGTGGAAACACTCCACGTCCTCCCCGATTTACGGATTGTATCGGGAAGCTATGACCACACCATCAAAATTTGGAAACCAGATAAATATGGTCGCTACCACGACGTTGAAACACTGGAAGGACACACAGGAACGGTGTTGACCCTTCAAGTTCTTCCCGATTTTCGAATTGTTTCGGGAGCCATGGACAACACCATCAAAATTTGGAAACCGGATGAACATGGTCGCTACTACGATGTTGAAACACTGGAAGGACATACGGATTGGGTGCGAACACTTCAAGTCCTCCCCGACGGTCGGATTGTTTCGGGAAGCGGTGATAACACCATCAAAATTTGGAAACCGGATGAACACGGTGATTACCATTTAGTTGAAACGCTAAAAGGACACAAAAAAATAGTATTTACACTTCATGTCTCTCTAGACGGTCGGATAGTTTCAGGAGGCGATGACGAAACAATCAAAATTTGGAAACCGGATGAATATGGTAACTACCAAAATGTAGAAACACTAGAAGGACACAATGGATTGGTGTCAACACTCCAAATCCTTCCCGACTTACGGATTGTTTCGGGAAGCGATGATAACACCATCAAAATTTGGAAACCAGATGAACATGGTCATTACCACGCTATTGAAACACTGGAAGGACCCGAGAGACCTGTGTCAAAAATCCAAGTCCTCCCCGACGGGCGGATTGTTTCGGGAAGCTTTGACAACACCATCAAAATTTGGGATGGCGTACCGTGTTGAGATGGTAATTCCACTCACGCACATAAAATAACATCTCAACGTTCTACATCACCGAAAGTCGCAGAGAAGAAGGACTCGTCGTCAAGGTTTGCAATGACGTTTTTGATTTTTGGAATTATTGGTGTGTGTTGCGTAAGGGCTATGGTTTTATTAATTCATCCCCTTGTCAGAAACTCTATAAATACGCTATGGTAGTTATTCTTAAACTACCCTATGGATCATCAATTTTCACCTATACAAGCAATCTTAAAAAATCCTGCATTTCAGGATTTTGAATCACCAAAAGTTCAATCAATTCCACCTGTTTCGCACACTGAATCCGTTGATTTGTCTCCGCAGAAAGTTGTATATCAGGACAAACAGGCGCTTGTGTATGAAAAAATAACCACAGCTATTGATGCCCTTCAACAGCTTCTTATTTTGCTATCAAATGAATCACACGCTCCGAAACAATCGAACGCGGTTATACAAAAACACGAATTAGATATTGACCAATTAGAGCCACTTTCAGGAACAATTATTGAAGGTGTATTTGATGGCGCGCGGATGATTGATGCTGATGGACATCAATACTTTGTTCCTCCTAACTACGCATCTAAATCAAAACTGGTGGAAGGTGATTTATTAAAATTAACAATTACCAGCCGTGGCGCATATGTCTATAAACAAATCAGCGCGACAGATCGTCGTCGGGTTCGTGGAGAATTAACATATAACACAGAAACAAAACAGTATGGCATTCATGCTGAAGGAAAACTGTATAATATTCTCAAGGAATCAGTAACATTTTACAAAGGAAAACCCGGAGATGAAGTAGTATTTCTCGTTCCAGCGGACGGAACCTCATCATGGGGAGCAGTTGAACATATCATCAATGCGACGCAATCATTTACGCGCGCCCCAACACTATGACCGCAGTTATTCTTGCGGCAGGATGGTGGGCGAAAACATGGTTTCGCCCGTACGCCGATGGCAGGATGGTGGGCGAAAACATGGTTTCGCCCGTACGCGATCAATGTTTATTTGATTATTGTGTTAATTTTTTGGATATCCTCGCTGATCGCGTAGTTGTTGTCGCTGGATTTGAACATGAAAAGGTCTCACACTATTTTGCACTCCATTATCCACACGTAACCGTTTTAACAACTACCTATACAACATCAGGAAACCTTGGAACACTCGCAACTGCACTTCCTCACATAAACGATGATCTATTGGTGATGAATTCTGACCATATATATGCTCGTTCAAGGGAATCGCGATTCATATTCAAGATATTTCAGGGAATGGATGGCTTGAAATTGACAACGAACACGATCTACTTATCGCAAAATCAGAACTCACAAAAAATCCACAAAAATATTTCTGAATACATCCATCAACACTTTACGTTCTATTAAAACAACGCTAGAATAGCTATTCTAGACTTTAGGAACTAGCTTTTTAGCTTCTTAGGACGGTGTCGGTCAATCTCCTAAAAAGCTAAAAAGCTATTGCCTAATTTTCTAATTTCTAATATGTCACTCTATCGCAAACATCGTCCGCAAACATGGGAATCAGTTATTGCGCAACCACATGTTACGCAAACACTCAAACAAGAAATTCTCTCAAATTCGCAAGCTCATGCATTTTTATTTTGTGGCCCGCGAGGCGTTGGCAAAACAACTACTGCGCGATTGCTTGCAAAATCATTAAATTGTACAAACAGGAAGCAGAATGAATGTGAACCATGCAACCAATGCGACAGTTGTGTTTCAATTACACGTGGAAACGCCATTGATGTACTTGAAATTGACGCCGCGTCGCAATCCGGTGTTGACAATGTTCGTGAAAATATTATTGAAAATATAGCATCATATCCTACACAAAGTACGTATAAAATATTTATCATAGATGAAGTACACATGCTTTCAAACAGCGCGTTTAACGCGTTGCTAAAGACCATAGAAGAACCGCCGAAACATGTGATATTTATCTTTGCGACAACTGAATCCCATAAAGTTCCTGCAACAATCATTTCACGATGTCAGCAATTTAATTTTAAACATATTGATCATATTCATATGCAAGAACGACTTGCGTATTTGTGTACGCAAGAACATATCACGATTGCCGAATCTGTACTTCATCACATTGTGTGGAGCGCATCAGGGTCCATGCGCGATGCTGAAAGCATCTTAGGACAAATAATTGTGAGCGCAGAAAATGGCGTAGTGTCAGAAGCATCTGCGCAAAATATTTTACCACCACGAAAAACAACAGAATGTATTTCGTATCTTACTCATGGAGTTTCTGGCGATGCCACTACGGCTCTCTCTGTACTCAATAGTATACTTCAACAAGAATCATCAATTTCGCATCTGTTTGACCAGCTGATTGATATCAATCGCGTCGCGCTCTTACTCAAAACCTCCGGATCGTTTGGTCAAGCTTTTTTTACATCAAACGAACAAGAACAACTTTCTGCAATGATTCAAAAAACAGATGTTACAAAGCTATTAGCAATGCTTGATATTCTCATCAAACGTCGTCATGAAATTGGACTCTCCCCTATTCTTCAATTATCACTTGAATGTGCGACATTAGAAATCGCGCTGATACATCAACATAACGCGCGTGTTTCCGAGCTACCAAAAACTGAAGCCACTCGCCATACTTCGGAACATCAAGAAAAAAACATTGAACATACACCACCACCTCAAAAATCCGAAACAAAAATATCTGAACCAGAGTCGCTTTCAATCACAGATATTGAAGGAAAATGGACGGCTTTTTTGGAACATCTCCACACATACAACCATTCGCTTCCTTTCATCATGAAAACTTGCAAACCACTACATATTACTCATAACATTCTCACCATTTCGTTGCCGTATGAATTTCATAGAAAACGAATTGAAGAACCAAAAGTTCAACAGCTCATTCGCGAAGCATTGAAGGATATTTATGCAACCGAACTTTCACTTGTGGCGCTTGTGAACGAGCAACAAGCAAATGAATCCGAAAAATTAATCGCCGAAGTACTCGCGACGTTTGGCGGAAAAGTGCTTACGGAATAACACATCCATGTTGCGTCATCGTATGTCGCAACGTCCGTGACGTCCCCGACTAAAGTCGGGTCGCACGGATCCGCGCACTCGCCTTCTGCGAGATGTCGCGGAAGAGATCTCGTGATGGCTCACGTTGACGAGATTTCTCACCCTTGCGAGGGATTCGAAATGACGTGTTCTGATGGCGGACGTTGACGAGATTTCTCACCCTTGCGAGGGATTCGAAATGACGTTGGTGGTGCGAGGGATTCGAAATGACGTGATCCCTTCCACGTCATCTCGAGTCGCAACGAGAGATCTCGTGACGGTGGACGTGGACGAGATTTCTCACCCTTGCGAGGGATTCGAAATGACGTTGGTGGTGCGAGGGATTCGAAATGACGTGGATGGGTGTGTGGACGAAATGACGTGTTGGGTTGCGGTTCTAAGTGACGTGTTGTGTGTGTGCCGTTGCACCGCGGTGTCGCTATTTCACTTTCTGTAATTCATTGGTAAAAAAATATCCATTCCGACTATTAGGAATGGATATGATTATAGACCCAGAAAGACATATCACTTACATGTTGAACATCCATGTTTCTTATGCGCAAATAATTCGTACAAAGCTGATAATCCAACTAACACATATACAGCTTTTGCGGGGGTAGAATCCATTCCACCAAGCAATTGACCAACATCAGTTCCCCACAATGCAAACACAAGCCAATTTAAACCTCCCACAACTAACAACAAAAACGTAACCATGTGTAATCCTTTCATATATAAAAAAGTAAATACATATAATAATTCCACTGAATACGACCTTTTGGTTAGTATATCATACGCAACAACATAACAACATCTCTTACAGAATAATACTCTTTTGAGGTTGTTCGTTTTGTTGCTTCAGGATATATACATCAGCGCGATATTCATCTTCTCCTACTAATTTTGCCACACCGTTTATAATTTGTTCCATAGGCGTACACGCAAAACATCCGTTTGTTTTACAGGTAAATCGTTTAATTTGACGCGCTAATTTAATTGAACGCGCAATCTCCAAAATTTGACCATATGCATGTTGTGGGTCAGGGAGTATTTGTTCAATCGGCTCATCATGATGCGCGAGATACCAATAACTTGCACGCGTCACAGCTCGTTCCTGACAATGCGAAACCAATAACATGTATATAGGAAGTTGCAATGAATCCGCTTTTTCTTCTGACGCGCCTGTTTTGAAATCAATAATGTGAATTGAATTTGATTCAGGAAGATATTCCAGCCAATCAATTTTTCCACACAAAATAATATTCTCATCTTCATGCAACCAATAATACGGAAGATCTTGTTGAATTTTGACTGCTAATCGCTCAAGTACACCGGGATGTTGCATAACGCGTCGTAACATTTCCTCACCACGATGTTTGTATTTTTGTTCCTGTTGTTCATCAGAAAAACCACCAAGTTCGCCAGAATATTTTCCCCACACTGAATTTAACCTATCAAACAATGATTCACGAAAACGATCAACTTTTGGAATTCCAGAAAGTTTTTCAAGAACTTCGTGAACTGCGGCTCCAAGCGCGAGAGCAGGCGTCATGAGTTTTACTTTATGTCCAGTTCGTGAATCTTTATACACATTTTTTAAAAAGTACGCGCGAGGACACTGCAAAAAATCTGAAATAGATGAATGAGAAACCCACACTGCGCTGAATTTATCTTTTGGCATAGCGTCATTCGGGAAATAACATACGTGTTGCAAATAAAAGTATCAACCCACATCCGATTAATACAATATGATAGAGTGAATGTCTAAACCTACTTTCATTATGTAATTCAGGAACTAAATCCGAAAGTGCGATATATAAAAATCCTCCCGCTGAAATAGGCACTAGTACCATAACAAAGTTTTGTGAAAATTGATGAAGAACGAGGACCATACACGCACCCAACAAACTTCCTAGTTCAGACACCACATTCCACAAAATCACTCTAGAGCGACGCATACCCGATGCAATCATCACGGAAAAATCTCCAATCTCTTGCGGAATTTCGTGCGCAATTTCCGCAATCGTTGCCGATATACCAACAGGAATGCTCACCAAAAATGCTGTCGCTACCACTACACCATCTAAAAAATTATGCACAAAATCCCCCACTCCAATAAGCGTGGCAGACGCATGCAAGCGATTATTTGACGCAACGTCAGTATGTTGCAATCCATGAGCATGACAATGATGAAGCACCAAAATCTTTTCAATAATAAACATAATCAAAATTCCAACAAGCATCAACAGTGCGGCGCGATTTCCTGACATTAGCTCAAATGATTCTGGTAATAAATCAAAAAATACCGCTCCAAGCATAGCTCCGACAGCAAACGACAATGCATAATGCGCAAAGTTTTTAACCTTATTCGCTTTCCACAATAACAATAACGCACCAGAAAATCCCAGAATTCCTGAACCAGTTACTGCAAGCAAAATTATTAGTGTGATGTTCATACGATACACGTAAGTTGCATGTTCAATACCTTCAAGAGTATATCGTAATTGGAAACCAATCGCAAGAACAGCAGATAATTTGCAGATAATTGTACTAGTTGGTAGGGATTAGATTTTAGATTTTAGATTGACGATTTTAGATTTACGTGGGGAGATTGGTGATTGACGCGGGGCGATTTTAGATTTATGATTTTAGAATGACAATCGCCGTCAATCTAAAATCATCAATCTAAAATCTAAAATGTACTCACTACAACCTCGTCTACAAACTTAAAAAACCTCTGCCTGAAAACAAACAAAGGTTTTTTAACATATGTATGAATTATTTCTCTTCACACGCCATAACCCAATGCCAAAAATATCCAACAATCCACGCCCACACAAATACTTGTACTGCTCCAAACCAATAATAGTATGCATTCATTTCTTCAAATCCTAAAAACATCATTCTAAATAATTTGAGATGTAATTCTTGCCCTGATGGATTGACAAAATACCAAAAAAAACAAAGTGTGTAGAGTATCACCAAAAAAATACCTAACTTATTGGAGAATGGAACGCATCCAGCTCCTTTTTTCTTTGCCATGTATATTCACCCCCCTTCTTTTTAGGATATTAGCTTATTCGGCTCTAGGCATTAGGAACTAGCTTTTTAGCTTATTAGGGTGGTGTCGACCAACGTCCTAAAAAGCTAAGAATTTAATACCTAATAAGCTAGTCTAAAGTATACCACATATCTAAATATATACCTAATGCATATTAATATGTAGTGCATAAAGAACAGTTTGATGCGTTTCTACATTACAATAATGTCATCTGTGTCTGTTGCGCTACTGGTTTCAATAATAATTCTTTCACACTAAAATCAACTTCAAATGGTTTAATTCCGACTACATCAGGATAAAAAAGTCGTCCATTTTTTTTCCCAAATTCATATACATCTTTAGTAATTCGTACATCATCTAAACAATATTTTTCAATTTTATCCCACGCGCCTTGTTTATACCATTCAATCGCTTGTAAACCATGTCCGCTTTTTTGTGTATTCAAAGTTGCTTTTGCCACATCATCAAGTTTCAAACGATGTCCTAATTGTTCTTTAATAACTGACAATAAATCTAAACTTGGAATTGTTGCTAATGAGCGCGAACTATATTTCTGCAGAAGAGGAATATCAAAATGATTAGAATTATACCCAATCAAGCGCGATGCGCTAAAAATATATGGCCACAACAAATCAAGCTCATCAAATTTGAACGCCAAATACTGATCTGCTTCATAGACATAAATCCCCACAAGAGAAATATCAAGATCTGCTGGTGATGCGCTTCCAACTTCCTGAAAACTATTTTTTGTTTCTATATCAAAAACAACTTCTCCCATATACAATTATGACAAATATATGATTGTATTCCAAAACATCATCAATCTCAAATTTACAACCAATAATTTTGTTACGGTTTTAAATTTACATCTCCCTTTTTCCAATACGCAGGACACAATCCTCCGCTTTGTAATGCATATAGAACTCGTAATGTTTCAGACACACTTCGTCCAACAGTCAAATCCGAAACTACCACATAACGCAGTTTTCCTTCAGGGTCAATGATAAATGTTCCGCGCATCGCATCTCCAGTTTCTTCCACCAGAACTCCATACGCGCGCGAAATAGCATGCGACGTATCAGCGAGAATTGGATACATAACGTCTTTCAAATCACGTTCAAACCATGCTTTATGCGACCATGCCGAATCCGTTGAGACCGCGAGCAATTGAACTCCCGCCGCGACAAATGCAGATTGTTCTGCCGCAAATGCAAGTAATTCTGTTGTACACACAAACGTAAAATCTCGTGGATAGAAAAATAATACTACCCACGTTCCCCTAATTCCCGACAGAGAAATAGTTTTGAATTCACTCCACGCTTGATATGCAGTCGCGCTAAATTCTGGAGCTGCCTTTCCAATGTGTAACATTGATTGTTCCATATGATATACAATTATTATTTAGTAAGTAAAAGTTTCTCTAAGGTTTCTTTATCAAATCCCACAACCACCACATCATCTACAAAAATAACCGGCACTCCCATTTGACCAGATTTTTCTGTCATTTCTTCAGCCGCCAATTCATCTGTCGTAACATCAACATCATCAAAAACAATTGAATGTTCATTCATCCATGCTTTAACCTGATGACAATACGGACATGTAGGAGTAGAAAACACTTTGACTTTTGGCATAGGGAATACTAGATTATTAGAATTTAGATTATTCGGCTCTAGGCATTAGGAACTAGCTTTTTAGCTTTTTAGGAAACAAATGTTCTCGTCAATCGCCTAAAAAGCTAGGAAGCTAACTGCCCAAAAAGCTAGTGTCTAAGGCCTAGAAATATCATCTTCTTCGTTTTCGCGCGCGTGAACCCATTCGCCAAAAACCAATCGCTAACAAACCAGAAGCAACTATTCCCATAACAATCATTCTATCCACCCAATTTTCTAATGGCAAGGAAATAGGCGCGCCGACATCTTCAGTCGCTGGTTTCGCAACTCCAATAGACTTTAATGCATTTATCACCAACGGATTGGAATTTGAAACAACTTCTTCACCATCACTCAACCCATCTCCATCAGTATCAAAGGTATATGGATCAGTCCCAATTTCCAATTCTTTTACATCACTCAACCCATCATTATCATCGTCAGAATCTGCTTTGTCGCCAATCCCATCATTATCTTTATCAGTTGTTTCATTTGCGTCAAGGGGAAATTTATCAACACCGTCAGGGACACCATCAGCGTCAGAATCGGCTAATTTCGGATTCGTTTTTTTCACAATTTCCGCGCCATCTTCTATTCCATCTCCGTCAGTATCTTTATTATTTGGATTCAAACCAGAATTTATTTCTGACCCATCAATCAAACCATCCCCATCAGAATCTGCAAGCATCGGATTTGTTCCGTATTTTTTCTCTAACACATCCGAAAGCGTATCTCCATCAGAATCATCTTTTTGTGGATTTGATTGAATCGTAAATTCTTCTTTATCACTTAAACCATCCCCATCAGAATCACGTTTTAGCGGATTTGAACCAAACGCAATTTCGTCCGTATCACTCAACCCATCATTATCATCATCAGAATCAGCATTGTCTCCTATTTTATCACCATCCGAATCACGCCATTCCGAACTATCAACAGGAAATACATCAGTGGGGTCAATGATACCATCCCCATCTGTATCATTCTTACTTGGATTTGTTCCTTTTTCAACTTCTTCTTTATCTTTAATTCCGTCATGATCCGAATCAGATGATTTTGGATCACTTTGATATTTAATTTCATCAGAATCACTCAACCCATCATTATCATCATCACTATCTTTTTCATCTCCAATTCCATCGCCATCAGAATCACGGTCAACAAAATATGATCCTGTCACAATACCATCAGCAATGTCACTTGATGAAACTGGACGCACAACGCTTTTTTCCGTACCAACTGCGTTGGTAATTTGGACTTTCAGATCGTGTTTTCCATACGACGGAGACCATTGAACCCACACTTGTTTTGCCTGTTCAAAACCTAACGAATCAAGACGTGTTGACCCAATTAATTTTCCATTATCATAAAATTGCAAATCACCTGATAATGCTTCATACGAATTATTGATAAATACGCTATAAATTTTCACTACATCTCCTTCAAAAAATTCTTGTTTTGAAAACGATACACCTTTAGAAACAAGAAAACCGACCTCCGCATGAGCTGAAGTTAACACTAATAAACTCATCAGTAACGGAACTATTGTACGAATCGCAAGCAACCTAAAACTCATATCTATTTTAGCTTCTTAGATTTTAGCTTTTTAGCTTTTTAGGACGTTGGCGTTGGCGTTTCCTAAAAAGCTAAAAAGCTAGTTCCTAATGCCTAGAGCCGAATAAGCTAGTATAAAGTATACCACATATTAAGAATTAGGTAATTAGCATTTTAGGAATAACGTCGTTTCCTAATAAACTAAAAAGCTAGCTAAGCTAGGCATTAGGAATTAGGAATTAGCTTATTAGCTTATTAGGAAATGCGAACGCCAAAGTCCTAATAAACTAAAAAGCTAGTTCCTAATGCCTAGAGCCGAATAAGCTAGTATAAAGTATATCACATAATCAAAAAAACCGAGTGTGTATACTCGGAGATTTTGACACAGACCTACAAACAACATTGGCACTGATCCCAGAATTTTCTAGGATCAGAATCACTTGTTGCTTACAAGTGAATTTTGAAACACACAACGGCCGAAAATTAGTGGTTAGACCAGTTCGCGGTCGTGCATATTCCCTCCCTACCATGAGTGAAAGGTGTATCAATCACTCTTTACGATAGGATCCTATGGTAAAGTGCGTATATACTCCTTCAAAAAGAAGGAAATGGATGATAAATCGGATATATTTAAAAAAGAACGTTAATTCATCACCCATTTCTATCTTCATGAAAGAACGTAGAAGCATACCATTTTTTTGCGTGTTTGTCAATAGAAACGCGGAAATTGGATAAATTCAAGAAAAGAAAAAGCGAGTGTCCGTAGACACTCGCCCCTAACCCACCAACTACGATGCTATCGTCACAACAACGACGCGTATCGTCTGGATGTTAGGTTTTGCCGCCGCCGGCACGCGCTCAAAATCAACCCCAGATGAACTTGCAGTACCGCATAGGCATACCTCCTTTTTCACCCCTCTCCAATCGATGGATGGGATGTCTTGCGATGATGACGTTCTCTATCTCCCTCGTGAATAACGTGGGCAGCCGCTGGCGGGAAAAAGTGGT
>CAYVCS010000055.1:0-4724 GCA_964450455.1 uncultured Gammaproteobacteria bacterium
GAGAATCTTTGTCTCATGACGCGACAGCGCGTCCATGATTGCAAGATAGGTATGACAATAGTGATAGGGTACGGCTGACACGATTTTTTGTGTGTGTGCGAGGTTGTTCTGTGAGTTTTGAGTGTCTTCGATGACCAACAAACCGACGGTTCCTAATGCGGTAGTTGCGTCTAGAAAGGTGGTGATTTTTTTGGTGAGTAATTGGAGGGGCATATGGTTGTGTGGTTTGAATGTGTTTTTTTTATATTGCGTGGGGTGTGCGTCTGCGGGGTGCGCGTCTTATGAGGATAGCATGAATTTGAAAATGGAGGTAGTTTTTAGTATTGATTGATTGAGGCGTACACGTTCGTCCTAAAAAGCTAACAAGCTAATTCCTAAAGTCTAGAAAAGATGCGTTTCCATTCTGTTAAATCTAGCGCTCCTTCAAATTTTTTTCCATTTACAAAAAAAGTTGGTGTTGACCGGACTCCTAGTACGACGCCAGCATTATAATCAGCATTTACAATGTCAAGATGTTTTCTACTGGAATAACATGTCCAAAATTGATCAACGTTTAATCCTATCTCGCGAGCGTATTTCAAAAAATCTTTATCTTCCATCGCTTTTTGACGTTGAAAGATTATATCATGAAATTCCCAAAATTTCTTTTGCTCATGCGCACATTCACTCGCAACAGCCGCCGGAACCGCGCGTTGATGAATTTGATATAAGGGAAAATGCCGATATTCAAAACGAATACGATCACCATATATGCGTAACATTTCATCGAGCACTGGTTTTGCCTGCGCGCAAAATGGACACTGCAAATCACTAAATTCAACAATATAAATAGGTGCATTTTCAGGCCCTTTAGCTAAAGCTTCAGAAGATATTCTCCCAAAACTGTTTTGTTTTTTTGAGTCAAACGAAGAAAAAGCAACCAATAATCCAATCAATACTACACATGATACTACAAACATCAACACAATTTTCAAAATCGGATGACGTTTCTCTTCGGGACGATATGGTTCATTCATATATTTTTAAAATACCTCACAATCACTATAACACATTTTAGAAAACCATACATCACATAACATACATATAGAATTTAGTTAGTGTGATGCAAGTATTACTTAAACCAAACTTACACAAAAAAACCACACAGAAGTATGTCTGGTGGTTATAAAAACATATACACAAAAATTAACATATCAATAAACTATGCGTCAGAATTTCAACGAACTCGCGATTCCATATGTCATTAAGATTACACGAGACGACGCAAAACAAGAGTGCGATGCGACCACCAAACTTCGAGAGAGCACATATACTCTTGTCGCCTCGCGTTGACACGTTTTGCAGAAAGATATGCGATATACGTCAAATATTTGGAATAATAGTATCGTTGTGTTGTTGCGAGAGCGTAAAGATCAAGTTCCGGATAATTGTCAAAATCTGCAAGATGCTTTGTAATATGTTCCGAATCTTCTTTATCTATAGGTTTAGTGTTATTAATATCAGTCCGACTAAGCATGGTTATTCCAGAAACCGAACCCTCGGAATCACTAAGAAAACCACATGCGATATAGTTGCGATTTCCAATAGTGCAAAAGATCCGAATATTCTGATGCGCTGGATGATCAACGGATTCAGGGGTAGCAAGTGCTTTGGTAGCATCATTAAACTCCCTTACAAGCGATTCTCTCCTGACATACAGAAGATTGATCTTTTCAGCAGACAGCGTGGATAATGTCGTTCTGAAAATAGCCATGAAGTTGTCAATGATCTGTTGCTGTGTAAGTTCTGTCTCTTCGTTATCCATGAATATTCCCCTTATATCTTTGTATGGATAGTGAGATCACTACTGAAAAAAATATACTACTTTATACCATATTCGTCAAGATGTTAGGTCTACTCAATAATTTTTACAAAAAAAATTCCCCTCATTTTCTGTCTTCCTCTTACACATATAAAAAATCATGCTTGACCATCGTAAAGATGTGTGATATATTCATACACTAACAAAATATATGAGATCAGTACTTACTATTTTACAAATAATTCTCCCCATTCTGTTAATTACAGCTGTTTTATTGCAGGCGCGCGGAACTGGACTGGGAGCTGGTTTTGGTGGGGATGGAGCAGTGTATCGCACCAAACGAGGAATTGAAAAAAAATTACATTACGCAACTATTGTTATCGCAATTCTCTTTTTTATCGCCGCTTTTCTTGATTTATACCTTCAAAAATAATAACTGGACATAACTTTCTTGATGTGGTATAGTAATATACTTGAAGTTTTATACTCACCCTAGTTGAAGTTTTATGTAGGTTATTTTGATGTTGTGGGATGGGTTTACTCTCAATAATGTGTTCTTCAAAAAATTTTTGAAATTAACAAGACGACAGACGCTTGACCCTATCCGCGTCCTCGATCAAAAACTTGTTTTTAAAACAACAAAAAAATGTATCCCCCGCATACGTCAATTCAAATATGCGCATCTTTTTTTAAAACGTTCAGAAAAATTATTAGTTATATTCGGTTGTATATTGATTATAGCAGGAACAGCGCAAGTTGGAGTACGTTTTGTGAGAGCACATCAAGTTGAAATACCAACTCAAGGCGGAACATATCGTGAAGGAATTATTGGTTCAGTTCAACACATCAATCCATTGTTTGCATCGCTTTCATCCATTGACCAAGACCTAACGAAGCTTATTTTTTCATCATTAACATCATACGATATTCAGGGCAATTTACAATATGATATTGCTGAAAATATAACAAAAAGTGATGATGAAACAGAATATACCATAGCAATTAAAAAAAATGTTCAATTTCATGATGGGTCAAAATTGACCGTGAACGACGTAGCATTTACGATTGAACTGATACAAGATGAAGATGTCAAAAGTCCGCTGAAAGGACAGTTCTTTAACATTACAACACATATTATTGATGAGAATACCATCAAATTGTCCTTGAAAAAACCATTTCAACAATTTGAACATCTATTATCGTTTGGTGTATTAGAAAAAAAGATATGGGAAAATGTTCCAAAAGATCGCATTAGCAAATCCACGTTGAATCTAACACCAATTGGTTCAGGACCATTCAAATTTGATAAAATTGTAAATGAGCACAATAAAGGTTTAACGATTGTAAAGCTACAACGGAATGAATTCTATTATGGAAAAAAGCCATTTATTGATACCATAGAGATTAAAGCAGTAGAGACACAGGACGCGGCGCTGGACTTATTTTTAAAACAAGAAATTGACGCGCTCGGAGCCCTTGTTAACGCCGATATTGAACGATTAGGAACACAACGCGCTACACAATATGTATTTTCCGTTCCTGAATACACGGGGATATTTTTTAATCAGCTACAAAATGCAACATTAAAACGACAAGTTGTACGAGATGCGTTATCACTTGCGCTTAATAAACAACAAATTATTGATGACGCATTAAAAGGACGTGTTACTTCAGCACATTCACCGTTTATTGAAGGAATGCCTGGATTTATTGCCGGGGATCACCTGTATGATGCTCAAAAAGCTGTTGACATACTTGATGAAGACAAATGGGAACGAATTCCACGAGAACAATTTCTTACGGAAAAAATAGATAGTGCGATAAAACAATGGACGATTGATTTTCAATCTACGCATGAAAAAAAATTACCTGATCAATCCGCGATAGAGCAAGCGCGCATAGAATTTGAACAGAACATTTCTCGCGAACTTGACCCCCTACAACCGTTTTTTAGAAAACGAAATAATGCCTATCTTGAAATCAATCTAGCAATCGTTGACAACAAAGATTCAATTGCAATCGCAGAAATAATTAAAGCATCATGGAGGAGTATTGGAGTGCATTGTATTGTTACTCCCTATACTTCGCCAGAACTTCAGGGAAACGTTTTAACACATCATACCTATGATGCATTACTCATAGGCGTCGTCCTTGGAACATCTTATGACCCTTATTCATTATGGTATGATGCGGGAAATGACGAGCGAGCGACGTTGGCGAGATTTACTGATCGCACATTAGACGACATATTAGAAGCATCACGAAATACGACAGATATAGACAAGCGAAATGAACTATATACAAAATTCCAAACCTACATTCTAGAAAAAAAACCTGCAATTGTGCTTTACAATCCACGATATTACTATGCAGTTCACCCACGAGTTAAAGGAATCACACAAGAAAACATTATCAAACCATCCGACCGGTTCGCATATATCGTGAATTGGTACATTAAAACCACAACAAAATGGCAATGGTGAGCATACGCCACAATAGTAACTTCCTAGAAATTGGCGTGAGGGGGGCGAGCTGTTACCTCATCATTCTCATAAAATCATCAGCACATTCCTAAAAAGCTGTACAAAAGGCCGAAGTGGCGAAATTGGTAGACGCGCTACGTTCAGAGCGTAGTGAGCGAAAGCTCTTGAGAGTTCAAATCTCTCCTTCGGCATCTCATTCAAAATATATTTACTCTATTTTTTATTCATCATTATATGACAACGACAAATACCACCACAACAACGACAACGCCAGTAAGAAAACGAACTATATTTAAACGACGTGATTCTGGACAGAAATCATCTGCTTCATCCTCTTCGCGTTCACCACGATCAAAACCAATGCATGATCAAATTTCACCTATTCCAAAAAATAACAAACTCAAAATCTACGCGCTGGGAGGACTTGAAGAAATTGGACG
>CAYVCS010000056.1:0-3583 GCA_964450455.1 uncultured Gammaproteobacteria bacterium
TGGAACAAATAATCGTCTCTGGCGATACACGTGTTTCTAACAGCGCCGCTTCTAAACACAACGCAGGACCAGTATTTTTGCTCAATGGTTCACGAATAATATTATGTTCAGAAATATTCATTGCTTGCGATTGAACATACGCGTATGACGCAACAGAACAACTCACCATAATCTGTCCCACATCAGTCGTCAATCCTTTCGCCAATTCATAAGCACGATGAAACAGCGTCCCTTCAGACAATAATTCCTGAAATTGCTTTGGCGCTGACACGCGAGAAACTGGCCACAAACGAGTTCCAACTCCCCCTGCTCTAATTACTACTTGCATATTTTAATTAGCTTTTTAGGAATTAGCTTTTTAGCTTATTAGGGCGCGCGACGTCCTAAAAAGCTAATAAGCTAATTTCTAAAGTCTAGAGCATAATAAGACAAGAAGCTAATCACCTAACACCTAGAAAATTAGCTTATTAGACGATTGCGAGCTGGCTTTTTAGGAATTAGACCATTAGCTTTTAATTTTAGAAATCGTAAATCGTAAATCGTAAATCGTAAATCTAAAATCGTAAATCGTAAATCTCTCAAATAAGCGATCGTCCTGTCATTTCTTTCGGCTGATCTAACCCCATAATTTTTAACATTGTTGGTGCGACATCTGCAAGTAATCCAACTGGCGACAACAAACTTAAATCCCCTTCTGGCGGATCGCCGGCTGGCCCCGCTTGACCTTCCCACTGTTTACCCATAATCAAAAAAGGAACAGGATTCGTTGAATGTTCTTTATCTTTTTCACCTGTTTGTAAATTGATTTTATTTTCAGCATTGCCATGATCCGCCGTGAGCAATGCTACTCCGCCGCGTGCGAGCGTTGCTTCAACAATCCGTCCAATACACGCGTCAACTGTTTGAGCCGCAATAATCGTTGCCTCTACATTTCCTGTATGCCCCACCATATCACCATTTGCAAAATTAACAAAGATGGCATCATACACATCTTTTTCAACCACCTCAACAACTTTCTTTGCAATTTTTTTTGCAGACATTTCAGGAGCGATATCATATGATTCTACTTTTGGCGAAGGAATAATTTCGCGATCTTCAAGCGGAAATGGTTCTTCAATGGTACCATTTAAAAAAAACGTAATATGGGCATATTTTTCCGTCTCCGCGATATGAAATTGTTTCAAACCAGCTTGTGAAATTACTTCAGCCAATGTTTTTTGAATGACGATGGGAGTATACGCGATATCCAAAACTGGCAATCCTTTTTCAAATTCCGTCATCGTGATAAACGCGAGATCATGAAAATCAGGACGTTTAAATGAATCAAAATCAGGAACAACAAATGCTTTTGTTAACTGACGCGCTCTATCAGGTCTAAAATTCGCAAAGATAACTGCGTCACCATCTTTGATTTGCCCAATCGGTTTACCGTTATGTGTAATTGTTGTCGGAACAAACTCTTCGTCATATATTTTTTTTTCATATGATGCATCAATAGCTTTCAAAACATCTTCGGCGCATTGTTGTTCTTTATCAGTACCATCATATATCATAGCATTAAATCCTTTCTCAATCCTATCCCATCTATTATCACGATCCATAGCAAAATGTCGTCCTCCAATTGATGCAAGTTGACCAATTCCGAGTTCTTCCATTTTTTTGATGAGCTGTTCAACAAAACCTTTTCCACTATTAAACAACACATCACGACCATCTAAAAATCCATGAACAAAAACTTCATGTAAGTTGTTTCGTTTCGCCAGTTCAAGTAATGCATAGAGATGCTCGAGAGATCCATGAACATTTCCTTGACTGATAATCCCCATAAGATGCAAACGAGATGAATTTTTTTGCGCGTGTTGAATTGCTTTAAGCAGTGCTGGATTCGTATAAAAAGTTTCGTCCGCAATTGCCGCATTGATACGAGGAAACGTTTGATAATACACTCTACCAGCGCCGATATTCAAATGTCCTACTTCAGAATTTCCCATCTCTCCCCAACTCAAACCAACTTCATTTCCCGAAGCCAAAATTGTCATCGCGGGATAGGTATGGATATATCTATCAAGATATGGAGTGTGTGCTCGCGTTAACGCATTACCCTCTGAATCAGGAGCAACTCCCCAGCCATCACAAATAATCAACACAACAGGACGAGGATGTATGTTGGTTTCAGACATATTTAGATTAGTAATTAGGTTGTAGCTTATTAGCTATGTAGGATTGCAACTTTCACCTTTTGCTACATCTGATTTGAAAATCATCATACCAAGTTTTAATAACCAAAGATAGACACCCTCACCCACACATGTCATTCCCGCCCCCCCGATCGGAGTCGAGGGTAAACTCCGCGGGAATCCACATAAGAATACAAATTCATATGTAAAAAGTTATCCACAGTTAGTAGTTACACGCATTACAAAAGTGTGCTATAGTTTATGTACCTTCTTTCTTTCCATCCTCGCTCGTACATACCACGTTGGTATGCGTGTCAAATCTTACGACACTCGAGCATTGTGCAACAACAATCAGACAACAGAAACACGAGGGGGCTCACCATGTCCGCACAACTACAAACATACAATCAACAAGATTCGGATTTTTCACCACTCAAGCAGTCGCTCTTTTCGTTTTCGTTCGTCACTCCTGTCAACCAAAACCATCCGTGGTTTGGACTGATTCTGCGAGTGTGCGGTCGCGCTGACGATAGCCATGTCCACGTTCAACGTATTGAAACAACTGGTTACATGCTTACATTACATGTTGATGATGTTGTTGTTGTCGAAGAACAAACTGCGACTGGTATCGCTCGTTCTCTCGCCAAGCGACTCATCCTCAAGAAGTCGTCAGGAACACGTTCTCGCATGCACGCCAACTAGCCCCGCCGTTGCTCTACGCAACGGCTTTTTTTTATGTTGGTGATCGAGGGCGTGTCCTACTGAAGGGTAAACTCCGGCGGGAATCCACACCACCCGTGTCATTCTCGCCCGCGGGCGGGAATCCAGCGTTGTTAGTTGGTTTACGAACATTTCTGGATCCCCGCTGCGGCGAGGATGACAAGGGGGGAAAGTTTGTCCTGCTATAGGAATGACTTTTTACAACTGTCATTCCCTTCAGCAGGACTAGCCCGACCGAGATCGGGAATCCACAACGTCGTCAAAGGTTACTGTCATTCCCGACCGAGATCGGGAATCCACAACGTCGTCAATTCGGCTCTAGGCATTAGGAACTAGCTTTTTAGCTTCTTAGGGCGTTGGCGTTGGCGTCACCTAAAAAGCTAATTCCTAATGCCTAGCTTAACTAGCTTTTTAGCTTATTAGGCTAGTGTCGGTCAATGTCCTAAAAAGCTAACAAGCTAGTTCCTAATTCCTAGAGCACATGGTTTCACCTCAAAAAAAATTATTCTGTCAATCCGCGTCAGAACAACTGTCGCGTATTCATGAACTCAACCAAAAGTTTTATGTAGCATATCAAGACGCTCAGGCGAGTGGTGAATATTTAAGAGTAAAAGATTACAAACAACAACTCGTAAACGCCATGAGCGAACTACACACAAACATATGGAACGAAAAATGTAGACGAT
>CAYVCS010000057.1:0-3097 GCA_964450455.1 uncultured Gammaproteobacteria bacterium
TTGTTTATTGGAGGGGGAGCAAAACTTGCTGGACTTATGGAGCTTGCTAAACGCGTTTTGCGATTGCCTGCGGGTTTGGGATATCCGTTAGATATGACGAGTGTCACTGATAAAATAAATGATATATCTTTCGTCACTGCGCTCGGATTAGTACAATGGGGAGTTAATGTGCGAAAGAGTGCTCATGATGCTAAATGGGGTTCATTCTCACAAGGAATTTCAGGAACGAAAAATGCGATCCGTAGTATGGGTAAATGGATGAAGGCCTTACTCCCATAATGTTCACCTGTACGCTCTCTTAAAAGAGTGTTTTTTTGTTGATAATTTCTTGACACGGACAATACAGTAAAGTAGCATGTGGATAAGTGGGGTTGGTATTTATACGAACACAATATGTATTCAATTGTGTTAGTCCTTCCCACAACGTTATGAATATATGCCAGAAGTAAAACCAATTATTGAATCACTTGCAAAAATAAAAGTTCTTGGAGTTGGTGGTTGTGGTGGTTCTGCCATCAATCGTATGATTAGCGCTAATATTAAAGGAGTTGAATTTATCGCGGTGAATACTGATTTACAAGCGCTTCATACATCAAAAGCTCCCATCAAACTTCATATTGGAAAGCAGTCCACAAAAGGATTGGGCGCAGGGATGAACCCAGCTGTGGGACGCGCGGCGGCAGAAGAAAGTCAGAATGAAATTCGCGATATATTAAAGGGAGCTGACATGGTTTTTATCACCTGCGGTTTAGGTGGTGGAACAGGTTCAGGAGCCGCTCCAATTATCGCGCAAATAGCAAAAGATTTTGGAGCATTGACCATTGCAGTTGTCACAAAACCATTTGAATTTGAAGGGTCAAAACGGATGGAAATAGCTGAAGCGGCACACGACGCGTTGTCTCAAAATGTAGATACAATAATTACGGTGAACAATGATCGTGTTCTTGAGATTGTTGCGCAAGGAACTTCAATGGCAGATTCATTTAAAGTTATAGATGATGTTTTGCGTCAAGGAGTTCAGGGAATTTCAGAAGTGATAACTACACCATCGCTCATCAATGTTGATTTTGCTGATGTGCGAACTATTATGTCTGATGCTGGTTCCGCGCTCATGGGAGTTGGACGCGCGTCAGGAGAAAATCGTGCAGTTGAAGCGGCAAAAGCGGCGATTGCAAATCCACTGCTTGATGTTGATATGGACGGAGCCCGAGGCATTTTATTTGTAATTACCGGAGGTCGCAACTTAGGCATGCATGAAGTTTCTGCGGCTGCAAAAATTATCACTGGTTCGTCAGATGAAGGAGCGAAAGTTATTTTTGGAGCAAACATTGATGAAAATATGCAAGACGAAATTCGTATTACCGTAATTGCAACAGGGTTCGGCGAATCACGAATTCGGAAACCACTTAAAATTACAAAACAAGAACCATCCGCGACATTTTCTAGAAATACATTTGGACCACTTGTCCGTGACGTGAATAATGATGATAAACCTCGCGCGCTCAAACCATTTGAACATATATTTAAACATCCCTCTGTTGCTCCACAGATGAAAACTGAACCATCTTTTTCTCGCCCAGAAACGCTTCATGAAGACGAGCAAGACAGTTTCTCCGACGATGTGGTGAAAAAAAATGATGCGGAACTGGATGAAGATTATGAAATCCCCGCATTTCTCCGTAAGAAATTAAATTAATGTAGTCACGTTCACTCACGGAAATGACATACACTACACATGTCATTCCTTTGGCAGGACAGGCTCTCGCCCCCTCATTGTCATCCCTTTAGCAGGACAGGCTCTCGCCCAGCGGGGATCCAGAAACGTTTGTAAAACTAACCAACATCGCTGGATTCCCGCCTGCTGGCGAGAATGACATGTGTAGTGTGTTTCATTCCTTCAGCAGGACAAGCTCTCGCCTCAGCGGGGATCCAGAAATGTTTCTAGACTGTCGGAAAACTATGTATCAACACCTAAATTTGTCTTTAGAAGTACACGTCCACTCAAGAAAATGACACACACCCAATGTCATTCCTTCAGCAGGACAAGCTCTCGCGAAAGCGGGGATCCAGAAATGTTTCTAGTCTATCGAAAACGCTGGATTAAAAACCAAATTTGTCTTTAGTAGTACGTGTCCACTCAAGAAAATGACACAGCATCTGGTATGCGCCGCGCATAACGTCCCTCGTAAAGGCAACACCAGTGATAGCTTTAGTACAATAACTATGGTATAATCAGTTTATAGCATAATTTTTTTCTGTATGTTTTGTCCGGCATGCAATTATAAAGATACTCGCGTTATAGATACACGTGTAGCTTCATCAGGAATGTCTATTCGTCGCAGACGTGTGTGTAGTAAATGCGCATATCGTTTTTCAACGAATGAACTTATTGAATTGTTTGATATTGTTGTTATTAAGCGTGATGGAACGAGAGAAGCATACACGAAAGAAAAAATTATGGTGGGATTGCAACGCGCGCTAGAGAAGCGTCCGTTTTCTGTTGTGCAAGTGAACCAATTATTTCAGAGTATTGAACGAGAAATTCAGAAAAAAAAGCGTCGCGAAATTGCAAGTAAAGAAATTGGTGAGATTATTTTGAAACGTCTGAAACAGTTTGATAAAGTAGCGTATATTCGTTTTGCAAGTGTGTATAAAAATTTTTCCGATGCACATACGTTTGCAAGTACTGCGCAAGAATTAGTTAGAAAAAAATCTCGTCCATTAATCCCATAATGTCATCTCGGGCATAACTATTTTACGTCATTGAGCCGCACTTTTACCACACATCGTTTCGAATCGCACCCTTACCACACGTCATTTCGAATCGCCGTGTCCGAGACGTCCCCGACTAAAGTCGGGTCGCACGGATCCGCGCACTCGCCTTTTGTGAGATGTCGCGGAAGAGATCTCGTGATGGCACTGACGTTGACGAGATTTCTCACCCTTTCGAGGGATTCGAAATGACGTGGGTGGGTGGATTCGAAATGACGTTTCCATTTTACGTCATCTCGAGTCGCAACGAGAGATCTCGTGACGGCGTGGACGTTGACGAGATTTCTCACCCTTGCGAGGGATTCGAAATGACGTGGGTGGGTGG
>CAYVCS010000058.1:0-2487 GCA_964450455.1 uncultured Gammaproteobacteria bacterium
CTGCTGAAGGGAACGACACAAGAAATCTCGTCCACGTCCACACCCACCCACCACGTCATTTCGAGTCGCAACGAGAAATCTCGTACCACGTTCACGTTCACGAGATAACTTCCGCGTCATCTCGCAGAAGGCGAGTGCGCGGATCCGTGCGACCCGACTTCGTCGGGGACGTCTCGGACATTGCGATTCGAAATGAAGTTATGGAGTGTGTTCAAAATGACGTTACCATTTTTACGTCATCTCGAGTCGCAACGAGAAATCTCGTGATGGCGAACGTTGACGAGATTTCTCACCCTTCCGAGGGATTCGAAGTGACGTGGTTGGGATAGTTCAAAATAACTTCGCGCCTGCGTCAACCCAAAACTTATTCAACAACAGCTTTAATTCTTCGTATACCACTGGCTACTGCTTCTTCTTTCACAATCTTAAAAATTCCTAATTCGTGAGTATTTTTTACATGAGGTCCACCGCAAATTTCTGCTGACGCTATGCCAAGCGTTTCATTTCCCACAAAATATACTTTTATATGTTCACCCATTTTTGCATACGCGTCATCAAATAAACCAATAGCACCCCGCGCTTTTGCTTCATCAACACTCAATATCTCACACGTGATAGGAAGTTGTTGTTGAATATTTTGATTAACTAAATCCTCAACTTGTTTTTTTTCTTCATCAGTCATTTTTGAAGAATGTGTAAAATCAAAACGTAATCTCTCTGTGGTAATATTTGATCCTCGTTGTTCAACATGATTTCCCAAAACAGTTCGCAGAGCTTGATGTAATAAATGTGTTGCAGTGTGACCATGAACAGTTTTCTCACTATGGTCAGCTAGTCCCCCCTTAAATTTCGCTCCGGCATTTTCACGAGAAAGTTTTTGATGTTTTTCAAATTCTTCGTGAAATGTAGTTTCATCAACTAACATTTGTTTTTCTTTCATCAATTCTTGTGTCAATTCTAAAGGGAATCCATACGTTGCATATAATTGAAACGCATCAATTCCACTAATCGCTTGACGTTTCACATACATTTTTTCAAACTCTTTTAGTCCTTCCGAAATAGTTCGTGAAAAACGATCTTCTTCAGCGCTCAACTCGTTGTGTATATGTTGCATGTTTTCTCGAAGTTCAGGATACACATCTTGATAATCAGAAATTACGATATCGGCAAGAGAATTCAAAAATGATTCATGAATCTGAAGCTGTCGTCCGTGTCGTATTGCGCGACGTATCAAGCGTCGCAGAACATATCCGCGTTCTACATTACTCGGCACAATGCACGAACGATCAGCAAGCATAAAAACCGCTGTTCTAATGTGGTCGCAAATTATGCGTTTGCTTCGTTCGCGAGCCATCGCCTCCCCAAACACATTTGAACGTCGTTCTATTTCAGTCAATAGTGGCAAAAATAGTTCTGTTTCAAACACACTTTTTTTCCCTTGTAAAATTGCCGTTGTTCTTTCTAACCCCATTCCTGTATCAACATTTTTTTGCGCCAGTTCCGATAATTCTGTTCCGGTTTTCTTAAACTGCATAAACACATTATTCCAAATTTCCACCCAATTCTTATCAGATGGGTCAAACACATCTGGCGCGTTCATTTCTCCTGTCCAATAAAATATTTCCGTGTCTGGTCCTTGTGGCCCATCATGCTTTCCGCCCGCTGGCCACCAATTATCATCTTTTCCTAAATATGCTATACGATCCTCTGAAATTCCAAGATTCGTCCACAGCGCAGCTGATTCATCATCTCGCGACACATCACTGTCTCCTGCAAATACAGAAACAGCTAATTTAGAAAGTGGAATATTCAACCATTCCGATGATGTCAAAAATTCAAAACTCCAGAATATTGATTCTTTTTTAAAATAATCTCCCAGTGACCAATTACCCAACATTTCAAAAAATGTGAGATGCGTGTTATCTCCAACTTCGTCAATATCTCCCGTACGCACACATTTTTGACAACTTGTTAAACGTGTTCCTAGTGGATGTGCCTCGCCTAATAAATAGGGAACGAGAGGATGCATTCCCGCAGTTGTAAACAATACTGATGGGTCGTTTAGAGGAACGAGCGAACTTGAAGAAAGTGCAACATGCCCACGATTCACAAAAAAATCAATAAATTTTTTTCGTAATTCATTTCCCGTCATAAAAAGAGATGTGTATATTTCATAGTTCATCATCATATCAAATTTCCCACGATATGCAACATACAAAAAAACCGGCACTTATGCCGGATTAACTTGTATCGTATACATGGTTTTAAATACGTATGATTCAAAGAGCGTTATAATTTTTTTTTTGATTCGTCATCAAGACTACTAGGGTAAAATAATAATATCATAAACATAACAGCAGACGAAGCAAGAAAATATCCAAGGGAGATTATGCCAATCCGCATCATGTTTTCGAGCGTAAAATCAACATCGGAATTACCCATCTGTATCAAATGCACTCCTATCGCACCCATCATGACTACTAAACC
>CAYVCS010000059.1:0-4219 GCA_964450455.1 uncultured Gammaproteobacteria bacterium
CACCGGGATTATTTCGTAGGTCAAGAATAATCCCTTTTACTTTTTTTTGTTGCGCTTCGCGTACTGCGTTATTAAAACGTTTGATCGTGTCTCCCCCAAATTGAGAGACAGTGATAATCATTACATTTCCTTCAACATTCCATTCAACACTATTCAACACTATTTCATCTCGTGTCAACACAAAATCACGAGGTTTTTTAAATCCTTCTCGCATAATACCAAGCGTTAATGTAGAACCTTTTGGCCCACGAATTAAATCCACTGCTTCCTCAACCGAAAGTTCATACGTCTCTTTTGTATTAATCGTAACAATAACATCAAGCGGAAGCAGATGAGCGCGTGAAGCAGGAGTATTTTTGAGAGGAGCAATTACAACTATCCGATCATCACGTTTTCCAATTTCAGCGCCGATGCCAAAAAAAGAACCAGATAAATCAGCATTAAAACGCTCAACAACTTTTGGGCGAAGAAATGCTGAATAAGGGTCACGAAGCGACGCAACCATTCCTTCAAGCGACCCATAAAATAAATCCGTATCACTAATAGGACGTTTGACATATCTACTTTTAATCGTTGTTAAAACTTTGTTATACAAATCACCATCATTTTTTGTATTCAATATTCCTTGCACAATAATCAAAGGTGAGGATTGAATCGTATCTGCGTTTGCGCGATCGTTAATTAGAATAAATCTATCAAATAAAACTCCACTAGAAAAACCAAAGAAAATAAAAAATAATCCAACCGAGGTGTATATGATTTTTTTGTGTGATGAGGACATAGGGCGTTGCGATTTTAGATTTATGATTTTAGATTTTAGATTTACGTGTGACGATTTTAGATTGACGCGGGGCGATTTTAGATTGATGATTTATGAGAGGCGATTTTAGATTGATGATTTATGATTTTAGATTGACAAATGACAATCGTCGTAAATCTAAAATCACAAATCTAAAATCAAAGTTTTCTCCTCTTCGCGTTTTTTCTTTAATATTGCAATTGCCTTATTCAATACTTCAAGCGTATTCGCATATCCTAATAATTCCTGTGAAGACCTGATACCAACCCAACGAATCGCTCTAATTTTTTCCGACGCCTGTGGTTTGCCACGCTCAAACACTGATGTTTCCATTAAATAATAGTGGACTACTTTATGAATACGAACTTTTTTGCGCGTAAATGAAAAGTCAATTGATCCAAGCGACGCGCGAATCCGAAGACGTTTCAACCCCATTTCCTCTTTAGTTTCGCGTACTGCGGCAGTACGAGTATCTTCACCTTGTTCCAGATGGCCCTTCGGAAAAATCCATTTAGGATAGGGATCTAAAATAAATCCAATCAAAAAACGACCACGTGAACGTTTATACACGATTCCGCCAGCAGAAATTTCTTCTGATGTTGATGTGGTAATATGTTTAGCTTTTGTAATTTTTTTAGTCATGTTTATTCTCGTACTATTGAAGCTCCAATGGCTTGTAATCGTTCGGTTAATTGATAATATCCCCTATCTAAAATCTCTGCGTCATAAATAATTGTTTCACCTTCTGCGACTAATCCTGCGATAACTAATGTTGCTCCAGCACGCAAATCCATAGAACGTATTTCACGTCCGTATAGCGGAGTTGGACCAGTTATCAAAACACGATGTGGGTCACAAATTGTCGCGTTTGCTCCCATCTTTATTAATTCATTTACATATCCCATACGTCCTTCAAACATAATATCATGAATCAATGAAGTTCCTGATGATTGTGTAGCTAGCACCCCAAACGGCGCCTGCAAATCACTTGGAAATGATGGATATGGACCAGTTTGCAGGGAAAATGATTTTAATGTTCCATGTGGTGGAATGCGAAGAGAATTTCCGCGGACTTCATACGGCAATTTTATTTTTTCCAAAAGAGCAAATATTGCATCTAAATAATTCGTATCAATTGGTGCTAATGTGAGATCACCACGCGTCGCGGCCGCGGCGGCGATAAATGTGCCAATCTCAATTTGATCAGGAATAATGGTATAGTCGCATCCATGTAATTTTAGAACTCCCGCAACACGCAATGTTGAACTATCTATCCCAGAAATGGATGCGCCCATTTGAATAAGCATGTGAGAAAGACAAGCAACATGGGGCTCTCGCGCCGCAAGTTTGATAACTGTTGTAGAATCTGCAAGGGACGCGGCCATCAGTGCATTTTCTGTCGCTGTTACAGAAAAACGCGCAAACAAACTTGTTCCTTTCAAACCACGTGTGGTAAAACGTAGTCCATCAGCAATTCGCGAAATATCTGCGCCAAACGATTGAAATACAGAAATATGGTCTTCAAGAGGTCGATTACCAATAATACATCCGCCCGGTTCAGAAAGATCAACTTCATGATAACGAGAAAGCAATGGCCCTATTAAAAGAACGCTTGAACGCATTGATTTTACCATTTTTTTATCTAACGAGGAAACATCTAAATTCCGACATGTTATCGTCACCACATCATGTTCATTCCACGTTACTATGCCACCCAAACTTTCAATAATTTGCAACATATTGAGTACATCGGTGATACGTGGTACATTGCGAAGCGTAACCGAATCTTCAGTTAAAAGACATGCGGCAATACAGGGCAAAACAGCATTTTTCATGCCCTTAATGGGGATTTCGCCTCGTAATTTCATCCCTCCTTGAATCTTTACTATTGCCATAATTTTAGGTTATGATGAGAGATTATGGATGTTCAGTATATACATTAGTTAGAAGTCAATCAACAACCTGAAATCCACAAGTATTACTTTCTACACTACATACAAATCACTCAATCGTCAACATTATGCTCAGATTTCCTCGTTTTATTTTTTATATCTTTGTAGGAATTTTTTGTGTTGTCTCACCCCTGATTCTCGCATTCTCCGCAGGATATAGATTTAATTTCACGACACTTACTATTTTTCGAATAGGACTTATCATCATTGATGGAAAACCACAGCAAACAAATGTATATCAAAATAATAGATTGGTGAGTGAAAAACTTCCTGTGCGAATCAGCAACGTAGCTCCCGATTCCTATCAATTTCGTCTGGAGAGTAAAGGATACCATGATATCAACCTTGAGCGCGAATTACGATCAGCAGAAAGTTTAATTATTTCTCCCATTTTTTTACTCAAAAAAACAGTTCCGCAAATTTTAGAAGTTGGCGAATTTCAAAATGTTATATATGATAGTTCATACAATAACATTTTTCTAGAGAAAAAAAATAATTTGAATTATCAAGTGTTGGCGTACGACACGAAAGAAAAAAAATTGAGTATATGGTTTGAATCATATGACCCAATCATTTCACTCATACCAAATTCAAACGGAACAAACGTGCTGGTACAAACAAAAAATTCTGTTTGGTTTGTTGTGTCCTCAAAAGAATCTCGAGCTATTTCATTGTCACTCACAAATCCTATGTGGTCGCGAACTGACGCCGATACACTCTTTGCTCTTGATTCAAATCAAACACTTATCAAATTAATCACAAACAATAATCAACCATCAATTCTTTCAAAAAATGTTGACCAATTTCTTGGAGTTACCAACAGTCAAATGTATTTTGTAAAAACTACGAGCGGAAAAACAGACCTTATTGCGTATTCCCTAGAACGTAGTATTGAGCGTATCATCAGCGATATACCACCCCACAATATTCCCCTCAATATCATTCCTTCACCAAAAAATATGCTTTTTTTTGAACAGAATGGTATAGTCAAACAATTAGATTCAACACAAAAAAATGAACTATTTTCTTACGAACAGCATACTATAGCGTGGAAAGAGAAAGACGACGACATACTTCTCTATTGGTATAATCCCTATGAAATTATTCGTTATGATGTCGAGCGAAATCGCATCGCAACGATTGCGCGATATAGCGATGGGATACGCGCAGTTCTACCATTGATAGGTACGGATTATGTTTTGATAGCACATAATGATGAACTAATTGCTCAAACTGTCAACAATTTGGAACAAACACAAATCACCTTATTACAACATGCAACTATTGAATGGATAAAAAGCAATCAAGACGGCACCGCAATCTTTATATATGGAGAAATCAATAACGTGAAAGGATTATTCACCCTAGAATTACGAGATACCTAATTTGCGTGTAACGTAGGGGCGATTCCATGTAATCGCCCGAGCACGTGTAATCGCCCGAGCACGTGTAATCGCCCGAGCACGTG
>CAYVCS010000060.1:0-6221 GCA_964450455.1 uncultured Gammaproteobacteria bacterium
CACATAACCCTTTAAAAATTAGGTTGAAGGAACATCCTTTTTGTACACATGAATCGCGTATTTTCCAAGCACGATCTGAATCTAATCCTGATAATCCACTCAACAGATCCCTTTCTGTCATTCTTTCTTTCCTCATTAATAATTCACGCATATCCCATGCACGATCTGAATCCAAACCAACCAATGAATCAATAAGATAAATCTTATCAAACGAACTACTAGATATGAACTTCTCACGCAAATCCCATGCACGTTCAGAATCAAGACCCTTCAATGTACCAACTATATCACGCACTTCCACACCGTTACTAAAAAGTGCATCGCGCATTTCCCACGCTCGATCTGAATCAAGTCCAATAAGACTTGACGACATACAAAATGAACCAACTGTATTAAAACATGAAGAACGCATTTCCCATGCGCGATCTGAATCAACTCCGGCTAAGCCAATCATGATTTCATTGATGTGATTTCCTAGTTCAAGCACTTTTAAACGCATTTCCCATGCGCGATCTGAATCCAGTCCAGCTAAACTACCCATAACCGCATCATAAACAATTCCTTCTATCATTTCTCTATCACGCCTATCCCACGCCCGATCCGATTCCAAACCAGCTAATCCTCTCACTAAATATCGTCTATTCATCGTATGCCGTGATGTACCAAACCTATCTCGAAATTTCCATGCTCTTTTTGAATCATTCCCCGCTAATCCCAAAAGTATAAAATCCGGAGAACGATCAGAGTATCGCTCAGAGTTTCGCTTTTCTAAATCAAACTTTTCTATATAATCCATCGCTTTATCTTGAAACTTTTCAAATCGCTGTACACGTACATACTGTTGCAATTCCTTAATTTTTTCTTGCAAATGCATTTTTTTGTGTTGTGCTTCAACAAGATGTTCCGAGGATTCATCAGCACAAGAAAAAGCAGATTCAAATTCTTGTTGAAGAATATGAATTTTTTTTAGCAAATCAAAAGCGATGGTGCATTCCACATTTCTTTCCATACAGAATTCACTATATCACACATCACTTTGTATCATCAATCGTAGAGTCCGAAGTGGACTCATTAAAATGTCCAAACTCATACGCAACAATTGGTTTTCGCATCTCGCCAATTGTTTGCCGATAGAATTCTATAAAACAATATTTTACAACCAACAACAATCTATTTTCTTTGTTAAATCTTCTCCACGAACATGTTGGAAAAATTCCATGCAACATTCTAAATTTTCCTAAACTTGTCGCGCGTTCTACATATTCAAAATCCTCCGCAACACAAATGCTTTCATCAAATCTAACTTTGTCATGCAATTCTTTTAAAACTAGCAAACAAAAACCAATTCCTCGCGGATTATAAAATTGTACAACATTCAGCCATATTTTATATAGTCGTACAATCAATATGTCTTCTGCTCTTGTACTATCATGCACAAAATTAGGAAACGCGATGGAAAGTTTTTTTTCACGCATTTGACAAATCGCAGAAGATAAAAAATCTGATGGCACTATTACATCCGCGTCTAAAAAAAGTAGCAATTCACCTTTAGCATGCTCTGCTCCAAAATTTCGTGAATACGAAACTCCTCGAGGAGTTTTTTGCACAATTTTGAGAGGAAGACGATTGAAAAACTTTTTTACGATTGAAATTGTTTGATCTTCGCTGACATCATCAACAACAATAACTTCAAAATTTTTATAGGTACTATGCTCTATACATTGCAGAGTTCGCTCAATATATTTTTCTTCATTATACGCAACTACAATAATACTCACGAAAGGTTGCGCGGGCAGGCGGTGTGGAATAAAACGAAATTGATATAATTTTTTCTTATAGAAAATTTGAAAATTGAAATACAGCAAAATTATTGTCATGAATATCGCAACATCTACGATGAACGTAGGAAATAAAATCAATAAAAAAATCCCGATGAAACATACTACAACTCCACACAATTCTATATATATTTTGTAGTTGCAAAATTCCTGTAATTCTATTTCACTCGTTATTTTTTTCAAATAGCTATGATATATAATTGCTGAAACAAAAAACAAGAGTAACGTAAGTGTCCAATATAAAGGATGTAACATGAAATACATAAGCGCCAACAACAATACCGCGCACCACAATTCAACGAACATCAAAATTACTCTACTACGACGATTCGCAATCGTATGTATATAGGTGTTCACAAAATATCCTGCAAACACAACATGAGTAACCAGCAAAACAGTCACAACTAAAAATATCACTTCAAGCACATTCATAGTATCTATATTCTACAAGGAAAATCCTATGTTTGTCAATCAACGTAACGCTCTATTTGAAAAAAAATAGCAACTATGATATGCTATACGTGTTCTTTTCCCCTGTAGTTGGAGGAAGCCATGGAAGGTAAATCCCCAATCCGCATCAGACCAACGTCAAACGAAACAGTTATTGAAGATTCTAAAGGATTAACGATACGAGAAGAAGGGTCTAAGGAGGACATTCTACATCATGCAGAAGAAATTGAATCACATTGGCCCGGTCATTTTGAGATTGAAATTTCTGAAACCGAATCGGGTCAAGCGCAGTTGACATTACGACATCAATAATTGTTGTGTACGTCCTCTATTTGATGTTCGGATATGGCATTACCAAAGTATCCCCACGAGGATACTTTTTTTTACACCCAAACATTGACATTGAATTTTTCCGCGCTTGTTGCTATACTACAAAGTACTATGTTAAAAGGACAATCGCAAGAACAGAGCGAGGTAACTGATGTGCAAGAGCCACTGTTATCTGAAAAACGCTCATACATGAAAGGTGGATGTTTTTCCTCGTGCGGATGTCTCGTAATTGTCGTGGTTCTGCTATTACTCATTTTACGAATAACATGGGGACCAGCAACTACGACGCGTTCAGAATTACCAGATAATTTTCCTTTAATCATTCCTTTATATCGGTCAGCCGAAATTCAAAAGATTAAAGTGCATACTGCAGTGGACGTAAACAGAACGTACGCAACATTTTCCGCAATTCCTCGCTTACTCATTAATCCATTGAGAGCTATTCGCATCAACTCACAATCTACTACCTCATCAACGCACGATATGTGGAAGTCCGTGTATAACGAAGTCGCTAAAGTGTTTCGTTCTCCCGCAACCGATGAAACACGCGATGAATACACAATTTTATGGGGCTCTATTCCCGATGATATCAAAAAAATTCAGCAGTTTTATGTTACTGAATTGAAAAAAGAATCATTTGAAATTATTGAACGCTATAATAATACAAATAATTTTGAAGCAGGATTTTCTGGAAATGGAATTACAGGAAACATTCGCATTGAAAATTATGACTTACGACAACCAGGAGTTGAAGCCATTAAACTCGTCGTTTCCCTGCCACACATTCCTTAAACTATGGGGAATAAATTATTGAACCATGTTTCAGATACGATAATGAGCGCGGCGATTGTACTCGCTTCTGCATCCCTTGTAAGTCGTATTCTGGGATTACTGCGCGATCGGCTTCTCGCCCATACATTTGGCGCTAATGCCGTACTTGATGCCTATTATGCGGCATTCAAAATTCCTGATGCAGTATATAATCTCGTTATTGTTGGCGCGCTTTCCGCTGGATTCATTCCTGTATTTACTAAATATAGAGCAGAATTTGGAAAAGAAAAAGCGTGGAATATAGTTTCCACACTTTTGACGTACGCAGGAGGGACACTCATAGTCCTCGCATTAATTCTTTTTGCGTCAGCTGATTATCTGATGAACATTGTCGCTCCCGGATTTGACGCGTCAACTCACGTGCTTGCCGTACAATTTACACGCATCATGTTTGTCTCACCAATACTTCTTGGTATTTCAGCAATTGCGGGAGGAGTTTTACAATCAACTCGTAATTTTTTTGTATTTGCAATTGCGCCTATTTTTTATAATATCGGTATCATCATTGGCATCACCATGTTGTATCCCTATATTGGCGAACGAGGACTTTCATATGGTGTCATCATAGGTGCACTTTTTCATGTGATACTTCAATATTCGGCGCTCACACATCAAGGTTTTCACTTTCAAAAATCTTTCCACATCTCGCCTGAAATTCGTAAAATTATCAAACTCACAATTCCAAGAACTCTTGGACTTTGCATCAGCCAAATTTCACTCATCGTCGTAATGAGCATCGCATCAACACTAGAACCCGGATCAATTGCATCCTTTCAATTTGCCTTTTCAATCGCCTACATTCCTATCGGCATTATAGCAGTTTCATATGCAGTTGCCGCATTCCCCGCACTATCTGAAACTGCACAAGACTCAACACGAACACAATTTATCAAACATTTCTCAAGTGCAACACGTCATATTCTTTTTTTCTTAATTCCTGCAACCGTCATATACATTTTATTCCGCGCTCAAATTGTACGCATACTTTTAGGAAGTGGCGCGTTTGATTGGAACGACACCACAAGGACGTATGAAACTCTTGCTATGTTTGCTGTTGGATTTGTCGGACTAGGACTTACACACTTATTAATACGATGTTTCTATGCGTATGAAGACACCAAAACCCCTGTTATTATTTCAATAATTTCAGAGTCCATAGTTATTACTCTGGCATGGCATTGGTCAAAAACTTCATGGGGAATTTCAGGAATTGCGCTTGCTATGAGTGTTGGCGCACTTTTCAGCATAATCCTACTTTCCACATTCTTGTTACGAAAAACAAAATCACTTGATGCAGAACGTATCATCATCGCCATCATGAAAATGACACTTGCCGCATTTTCTATGGCGCTCGTCATGCAATATCTCAAATCCCCTGTTGCTAGTTTAGTTGATATGACAACAGGAATTGGAATTTTACTACAAACAGGAATTGTAACGCTCATTGGTTTAGTGATATATATTTTCATAGGACTATGTTTACATACCTACGAAATGCAAGCAGTCATCAACGTACTGCGTAAGCGTTTATTTAGTAACACAGAACTTCCCCGCGATATTACTGAAACCGGAAAAATAGAATAGGAAAAATGGGGACAGCCACCATTTATTTTACTAACGTAAATACGCATATTTTTTGTAAAAAAATAAATGGTGGCTGTCCCCATTTCAAATTGACGGATACTCACAAAAAACGTATAGTGCGGATATGCAAACTCTAAAAATCCGCAATTTTTGTATTATCGCTCATATTGATCATGGCAAATCAACACTTGCTGATCGTTTTTTAGAAATTACCGGAACTATTGATAAACGAAAAATGGGGAAACAAATGTTGGATACGATGGACATCGAACAAGAGCGTGGAATCACTATCAAACTTCAGCCAGTTCGCATGAACTATAAAAATTATATTTTGAATCTTATTGATACTCCCGGACATGTAGATTTTACCTATGAGGTCTCACGCTCACTCGCCGCAGTAGAAGGCGCAATATTACTTGTAGATGCAACACAAGGAGTTCAAGCGCAAACGATTGCAAATTTATATTTAGCCATTGAGCAAAATCTTACTATCATTCCTGTCATTAACAAAATTGATCTTCCTGCCGCGAATCGTGAATCTGCATCATTAGAAATGATGAAACTTGTCGGATGCACGTCAGAAGATATTTTATATGTATCTGCAAAAACCGGAAGCGGAATTTCGCAAGTGCTGGACGCAGTGATTGAGCGAATTAGTGCTCCGACAGGCACAGTTGATGCGCCACTTCGCGCGTTGATTTTTGATTCTTCCTACGATGAATATAAAGGAGTTATCGCAAGTATCCGTGTTATAGATGGAACAATTAAACGCGCAACTCCCATCCATTTTTTCCGAACTGATATTGACGCTGAACCCATGGAAGTTGGTGTTTTTGCACCATCTTTTTTGTCCGCACCACAACTTTCCGCTGGTGAAATAGGACTAGTCGCAACAGGACTCAAAGACCTATCCGTTTGTCGTGTTGGCGACACGATAATGAATCAACATACAACTTCTAAACCTCGTCCCGGGTATGCTGATATCAAACCAATGGTTTTTGCAGGAATATTTCCTACTGATGGCGATGTATACGAAAACTTACGAGAATCGCTTCAAAAACTTGTACTTTCGGATAGTTCACTTTCCTATGAACCTGAACAATCTGAAGCGCTTGGTTTTGGTTTTCGCTGTGGATTTTTAGGAATGTTACATCTAGAAATAGTACAAGAACGATTAAAGCGAGAACA
>CAYVCS010000061.1:0-3822 GCA_964450455.1 uncultured Gammaproteobacteria bacterium
AACAATTGTGTGGAATGAAACGCATTTAAAATTATATATCCTCCCTTTTTTTGAAGACGGGATGAAAGCGCTCGCAACATTTCATCAGTCGCAAGCGAAGGGTCAGTAAATTGTCCACGAAATAAATCTACTAAAATCAGATCATAGACTTCGGTAAGTGTAGGAACAACTTTAGCTGCATCGCCAACGATAATTTGCACGCCAAATTTGTCCACATCCCCATATTTTTTTGCACAATCAACCATCACAGAATCATATTCAACTACTGTCAGTTTCGCTCTTCTAAATCGTTTGTTGATATAGGGAATTGCCCCACCAGTACCTAACCCTAACATTAAAATTTTTTTAATTGACGCATCTCGCGGAATTTTTTTCAATGCAGAACACCACATTGAATTCGTATAATTCGTTGATTGATCATATCCATCAACAAAAATATTCCACTTAAAAAAACGCCGAACACAAACAATATCCCCATTTTTTTCAGAATGAACTATACAACGTTCAAACCAAGGACGTAAAAAAAATATCGTACTCAAGCGTTGATACATTATTTCAGTCAATGTAGCCATATCTAGAAATCACTACCTTAGACACTATACACAAAAAATAAATTTATCGTCAGGTGAAAACGACAAAGTACTGTTACTCCAAAACCCATCATACGTAACATCATCGTAAGCTGCATCAGACAACGACAACGACGCGACACCTTCATTTTTTTTACCCATAAATACAGCCACCATCCCACTGAACTGATTCGCAATATAACGCGATGATGTGGCTATATGTATTTTGTCATTCATACTATCATTACGATGACGTATACAATATTGCATCAATACACTATTTGGACACAACGACAAACCAAGTTCTCTCACACGTGAAAAAATTTCTTTCACCGTCGTCATTTTTTCAAAGCCCAAATCAGCCAGTGTCAAACGAATTAATTGTATACTTTCTCCTCGATAATTTTTTCGATTGCTCACAGTATCATCTTTACATAACATACGAACAATACTCTGATCACATATGCCAAAGTCAACTAACTGTTTGCCTAATTGTTCACGCGACACATCCTCCATCCCGATGGTTTCTTGATATATTCTTTGTCTACCATAGCAAATGAATGCACACCCGTTTGGCAAACGTTTAAAAATACCCGGTGTCAGCTTGCCAACATATGCTTTTGTTGTTGCTTGAATTTGTTGCGGAGTACGCGCAATTTCTTTTTCAGTACAATTACATATAATCGCCATATCCTTCCGGTACTTTCTTTTTCCTAACAATAATTCAATTCGTGGATCGGGACAATATCCTCGTTCATCATTAATTTCAAAATCCAGTAATTCATCGTCCGAAGAATTTAAGTCATCTTCTGTTAATTCATCTACGTCTTCGTCATCCGCTCTTCGTCGTCGTGTATGATGAATACCTTTTTTTCTGCCTTTAGCATAAGCTAACATCAACCTTTCTGAAGATGAAATAAAAGGATTATGACGATAATGCCCCGCTCTTCCATTCACTTCATATAAATATTCTAATTCTTCTTTTGTAAGTTCTTCATTACGTTTGATCTTATCTTCAATTTTTGTTGTTGTAGGAAATAAAATACGAGCATCACTAGCAGAATCACGTTTAGCAAGTAATTTCAAAAAATTAACATTAACCTTACCTCTAAAATAGGGAACATCTTCATGTATTTCATATACATACTCCAATTCGTCCTTGGTTAACACTTCATCTCGTTCTATTTTATCTTCAATTTCTGCTGTTCTAGGAAATAAAATCCGAGCGTCTGCATCAACATCACGATGTTCTCTTAATTTTTTGAGAGCTTCATAGAAATCAAATCGTAAATAATAATCGTAATCATAATCTTCTAAATCCGACGATCCATCCGAAAAAATATCTACTCCGTAAAATTTTCGCAAATCATTACGCGTCCATACTTCTTTTGAATCTATTTTCCTCTTAAAAACCTCCAGAACAATTCGGTCAATACGAGGATCCCTACTGTATCCAAATCCCTGAATCTTTCTATCAATTTCATATAAAAACGTAAGGTCATCTGCAGAAAGTGTTTTTAGAACACCTAACGATGTTTCAATAGTTGTCACGCGTTGCATATCTGCAGATTTCTTTTTATACTCATCTCCCGATTCACCAAATTCCTTAAGCTTTTCATCAAGCACTGGCGCGATATATGGATCAATATGTTGGTGTGGTGCAATACCACGCACTTCAGCAATTCCATTCGCCTCCATTCTTATAGCAAGACGCGGAACAACCGATTCTCCCGATTCATTAATTGAATAATACACATGAAAATCACCTTCCCTTAGTTGTAGTTCAGCAGTACTTAATCCTGCGGTACACCATTCAAGAGGATATCCTTCAAGCGATGCAACGAGTTGTGATGCATCAGATCCTTTATCATACGTTGTCCATGTACCCCGTATTTCTTGTAACCCTTCTGTGGAATATTCTGGAATTTCTAACAAAAATTGGGCATATATTTTTGAAAAGCTTTCTGTCGCGACTAATTCTTCAAATTCTTTTTCACTAAGTTGTTTACTTAAGTTAAAAACTGACCCGCGATCTTCTAATGACTCCTGAAGCACTTGCATCGTTAACGCCAATGCTCGCTGATTGAGCGGAGGAAAAGGTGCAACTGTGTCGTGGCGTCGCTTCTGAAAATGAAATATTTCCCCACGCTTATCATCTGTGGTTTTTTGTAATTTACCCATTTCTAAAACAGAACGAAATGCCCAATATTTTGCATAATCAGGATAGAGCGCGTCAGCTGACGTAAGATACTCAATCCATACATATAAACTATTTGCTTGATTAGTAATAATCTGCTCTATTTTTTTTTGTTTAAACTCATCTGTAATTTCAATAGTTCCGTAACCAAGTTGATGTGCTATTCGCTGTTCCAACAAAAATGCTGATTCCGGAACATCGTCTGGTTTAATGACAAATTTATTACGAAGAATACGTTTAAGCGCCTTGATACCTCGTTGCTTTTTATGTTTGTCGGTTCGTTCAAGAATTTCATTAAACCTGTTAAGATAATTCTGAATACGTTCTAAAGGTTGTCGCGAAATACCCGTTCCTGTTTGTTTCTCTGCAAACTGCGCAGCTTTTTCAACTTCATCACTATTGTGCAGATCGTATTTTCGCTTTAAAAAATTTGGATTTTTCATAGACAAGCTCGCGTTACTATTGAACTAATTTATACTATCAAAAACGAATGTGCACGTCCATCACAAAAAAGCTATACGCTCATTCAAAACGTACATTCATCAGGAATCTCAATAATTTTTTGTTTTGATGTGAGCCCGCTTTTTATTTTGATTAATGATTTTGCAATCCTAAAATGGTCCGCCAACAATTCTATAATCCTTTTATTCGCAAAACCATTATGCGGACGAGCTTTTGTATATATGTGAAAGAGATTTTCATTCACTAATACTACATCCTGCGTACTTCCCGGTTTTACAATGACACTAATTAACATACCATACTAGAAATTAGGTTGTTAGCTTCTTAGCTTTTTAGGAAACAATAACGCCAACGCCCTAAGAAGCTAAACAGCTAGTTAAGCTAGGCATTAGGAATTAGCTTGTTGGCTTTTTAGGAAACTCCAACGTGAACGCTTAATAAGCTAAGAAGCTAGTTCCTACAACCTAGTATACGCTGATGACGTTGTGGATTCCCGATCTCGGTCGGGCGAGTCCTGCTGAAGGGAATGACACCGCATGGTTTAAGTTATCCACAACTCCTAACATACGAGCTGAAAAATATCTGCTATACTGT
>CAYVCS010000062.1:0-7254 GCA_964450455.1 uncultured Gammaproteobacteria bacterium
GTGACGTCCCCGACTAAAGTCGGGTCGCACGGATCCGCGCACTCGCCTTCTGCGAGATGTCGCGGAAGAGATCTCGTGACGGTGGACGTGGACGAGATTTCTCACCCTTGCGAGGGATTCGAAATGACGTGTTCATTTTACGTCGTCGTATGTCGCAACGAGAGATCTCGTGACGATCTACGTTGACGAGATTTCTCACCCTTCCGAGGGATTCGAAATGACGTGTCCCTTTTACGTCATATCGAGTCATCCATCTTACGTCATATCGAGTCGCAACGAGATATCTCGTACGGTGGACGTGGTACGAGATTTCTCACCCTTCCGAGGGATTCGAAATGACGTATTCCTTTTACGTCATATCAAACCGCAGTGAGAAATCTCGTGAACGTGGACATGAACACGAACGAGATTTCTCATTGCGATTCGAAATGACGTGTCGGATGGGCGTGGACGTTGACGAGATTTCTCATTGCGATTCGAAATGACGTAGATATGAACGATTCGTAATGATGTAGATATGAGCGATTCGAAATGACGTGAATATGAGCGGTTCGAAATGCTGTGGGAATGGTTGCGGCCAAAGATGAAGTTATTAAAAAAGACTAATAACAAAAAAACTATGAATTTCAAATTTATCGCGTTAACTCTCTTGTGCGCACTAACCCCTTCAGCAGCATCTGCTCATGTAAGTTATGTGCTCACTAAAGACGAGATGGCATCGCATTATGGGATGGATATGCGTTTTCTTATGAACGCCATCACAGATCCTTCGTTTATACTTCTCACATTTTTTCTGCTACTTTTAGGTGTATTGTTTGCAATCAAAGTATCCCATACTCAATGGATGCGACAGAAAATAGCAGTTACCTGTTTACGAACAGAGTCATATCACTCATTGATTCCATGGATTTTACGACTTTCGCTCGGCATTAGTTTTATTGGTTCAGGCCTCGCAAACACACTTATTTCCCCAATTCTCACAAACTATCCACAATTTGCTTTCATACAAATCGTAGTTGGATTTCTTTTTCTTAGTGGTTTTTTATTATTTCCTGCAACACTTGTTGCTCTCGCATTATATGGGTTTGGTATCACACAACATTTTGCGCTCATAGGTAATTTTGAAATACTTTCAGCTCTACTTGCATTACTCATTATCAGAAAATCCAGGCCCGGAATTGATGATTTGCTCAAAATTCCATTTCCCTCATTATTCCATTTCAAAAAAGATATATCTCCTTGTGTCATACGTATTGGTTGTGGCATTACCATGATATTTCTCGCATTAACTGAAAAATTTCTCAATCCGCATATTTCTGAACTCGTAGTCCTCAAATATCGCCTTCTTCATTTTATTCCGATGACTCAAAATATGTGGGTAGTATCGGCAGGAAGTATTGAATTGCTGATTGGTTTACTACTTGTGATAGGATATCGCACGCGTCTCATCTCCGCAATCGCATTCATCGTACTTTCCGTGTCATTTTTTTATTTTCAAGAAGCGGTATATTCTCATGTAACACTTTTTGGCGTACTTTCTATTTTATTTGTAACAGGTGGTGGATATATGAGTGTTGATAATCGTTATACACACAAAAAATGAACTACACATATGAACAAGAAATCACCTCAATCCCCTCATCTTCCTCACGAAAAAAATCCAGAAAATATCCAAAAATTATTGGATAGTTTTCACGAACACGGTTCATACAATTTGCAAACCGCAACAATCAAAGAACGGGAATACATTATATCATATTTTTTACAACACATTACCTTACTAGAAACCGATGCCAAACTCCAATTAATGGAACAACTTCTCTTGTGGGGAGCATTTGATGACCAAAAAACATACGAGCTCATCGCGTCAACAGGTACATCTGAGGAAAAAAATATACTCATTCAATTTATTGTTCAGACCCTACAATTTTCTGAATTTCCCAAGACATTTGGCGTGTGCTTTCCCGCGCTCGCGCCTCAACAACAGCGTGAGATGTATACATTGTGTATGGATAACACTGACACAATAATGCTTATAGCACCCTTTTCCTATCCGACTGATGATATCGCACCAATCAGCAATTCATTTAAAATTCAACGCAAATTCACCTCACAACTTGATAGATTACGACGTCAACACTATGATCGTATCATTAAATTATCACGAGAAAATGGATTTCAGCTCATCGCTTTTTTTGAATCTATTCTAGAAAACGCTGAACGTGATGGTGTTTCATCACATCATAAACAACTTATGTCGGAATGGTTTAACTATAACCCGTATGATGGCCAAACAGTCAATAGCGCACCCTATCTTCCACGACTCATAGCTCTATCACTCATTTCACATGAGGATGCAATGAACATTTTTAGAAATCATGACTATACTGGTCCGGGGCGTGGATTTAATACGAAAGATGAAAAACAAGAACTCATAAAAATATACGCAAAGCATGAACGAATCAAAGATTGTGGAATCAACCATATTGATGATATCCACGACGCAAACGATAGACACAGAGCTATGTGTATTACTGACTCTGCAATCGTCCGCCATGCGCACCATCTTTTCGGCAATCAATCAGCATATAGTCATTTAATTCGTAATCCTGTTGAATTTTTTTCATCAGACTCAACTTGTAACTTATATTTATTATCTCTCCATCATACCAAACCACCTTTCACCGAAATACAAACTGTGGTTTCGCGTATGATACAACGACATGAAACATTTGAAACGAACAATCTACTAGAAATTCCGATAATGCTTTCGTATATTCCATCGGATATACAAAATCCAAAACCAGCGATGGAAAAACTCGTTGTTACTCTGATACTTTCAGTGATTGAGAATCATTCTGATTATTATCATTTAGTTGAACAAATGGACACACTGATGCCACTTTTTGAAAAAGAACATCAAAAAAAGATATTCAACGCCATTAACAAAAAATCACCACATGAATGGCTTAAAAATCTCACGTATTTTGTGGAGCATGAAGGAAACATTGAATGGCTGATGCAAACTATCTGTCAAACAAATTTTGAACTTTCACAAAAACAACTTAATGCACTGATACATGTTGCACAACATTCTGATTCGCAAGACCAGAAACCAGCGACACGCAAAAAAATACACGAACTTGCAAAAAAATTATTTTTACTTCATCCCGACGAATTTGCAGATTCTTCAAATGAAGTATTTATCAGAGAACATTTTTCCGAGATTGAGCAAATTTCGTATATTAAAACTGAATTAGATAAAAAACCTGTTAATGTAGAATTATTTTATAAACTTTTACATAACGCTAAATTATTTCCCCAATTCAAACCAAAACTTCGCGAGCTGTTGTTAACTGAAAATACATTATTTCCTTCTCTCAATGAGCGCTACATAGAAACTTCCATACTACTCACCATTGTAAATCAACACGAATTACGTAAGATATTACTGAAATCATTACCCTTAATGGATATTTCCAACGTATCGCGAAAAATTTTTGATGATGAATATATGGATGGTTCAGATAGAGATTTTTGGATACAACTCTTTGATATAATCATTAATCTTGGTGAAATTTCATCTGTTGCAAACATTGAATTTGATGTAGAGCAAAAACTCAAACATTATGGAAAAAAATGTCAATCAGATACAAAGGTACATAATCTAAAAACAATCCAGACAATCGCGCAAAAAAAACTCATTAAAGCACTACAGAATCAGCCATATGCGGTGTTTCATCCTGATGTTGCGCGTCTCTCAATGAAAGAAATTGATACTACTATGAAACAACATGCATCCGCATATATGGATATCAATCCAACTGCTTTCAGAACCATAGGAAAACATCTGGGTAATATTCCCCTCACTCAAAGTATTCTCAAAAAACATTCTCGAGCGATTGCATGTCTACAACCTGATGGTGAAGTCTTTTTGTTTGATGATACATGGATTGTAGGTGAGACAGAAAAAATGGAAATGCTACAAACAATTAATCCTGCAATTGCATGGTATAATAAAGATGAAATTCCTGATGATTATTACGCGCTCAATATCAACGCTTTGTCAGATAATCCCTTTTTCCAAATCTATCAAAAAGAATTAGAAAAAATAGCGGAAAAAGAAGTAGCAATGAATGGAAAACGATTATCCACAAAAGATTACTATGAACCACATAAACGATTTACCGCACTTACAACACGACTATATCTGTTAGCCGCATCAAAACTCGCGTGCAACAATACTGATGCAATTCTCACGCTTTCTCGCGAACAACAAGAAGAATTAATCACTATTTTAGAATATCTTTCACTGTATGCGATTGATGATTTTGAACTTGATATTTCAAAACTCTCATACGAAGAAACACGTAAACAACTCTTACAACCACTTCTCAAACATCTTGAAAAAGTTTTTGAAACAAATATTCAACTACACGACATCTCATTTGAACATATCACGATTCAAACACTTGAAGCTATGTCATTATATTACCGTGGAGCATGCGCGGAAAAAAGACAGTTGAAAACATCATTTCATCAATTTTATAGCCATGTGATTGAACCACATTTTTTAACGTGGCGAGCATGGAATACTCTTGAAGTTAAAGATAATGAAGATGAAAAAAAATTAGCACTTGTGCTGATGCAGGAACGGCAGGAACTTCCACAACAACTTTCTCTTACTCAATATGAAACATGGATTGATGAACAAACCGAAAACGTGAATGAAATGTTATCAGTAACTACAGAAAGTGTTCGTCATACAATTCAATCAATTTTTGAAAATGCGATAGCAGATCATCACATTGAAGCAGACGAACTCGTCCTCAATTATGATACACATCTTGCTGAATATCAAGCATTGACTATTCCGATGAGCGAATGGATGAGTGAATTACAACAACTCAAAAAACGAAAACCATGGGATAGTGAAACAAAAAATCGTTACCAAAAAATAAAATCACTCGTTGACGCATATCGCGAAACTTATGGTGATGAAATTAATCAAAGCGAAGCGCGTTTGTTTTTATCGCGCTGTTCACACATTACAGCCGCTGAAATTGAGCAACAAACATTATTGATTAACAAAAAAAACGTTCCCTTTGCGCTTGTATTTAAGCGTCTTCAGGAAGTATATGCTCAAACCGCGTTTGCAACAGATATACAACGATTACATACAACTCTTTTTGAAGGAAGAGAAGCGATGTTTGGTAATCAACGTTTGAGTAAATCTGAATTACACATTACTGATGCAATCAATCCAGATATCTATTTTCGCATTGGCGCCGAACCAGTTCCTTCGTGCCAACATTACAACTCGCGTCATGGCTACAATTCAGGATTACTTTCCTATGTTCTTGACCCCAACACAAAAATTATTCAAATATTCAACGAAAAAAATATTATTATTGCGCGTGCAATTCTACGACTACTTGAAGACGATTCAGGAAAACCACAACTTTTTCTTGAACGAATTTATTCCATTAATGCTCACGGAAAAATTAATGAAGCAATCGTCAATTTCGCGCGACATAAAGCGACTCGTATGAGTATTGACCTATATTCAGAAGATATTATTGTTTCAGACGACTCAATAGACAAAACGCTCGCATATGAACACACAAAACTTCACTCACGCGGATCTCGTACACCCTATGTATACACTGATGCAGGAGGAGGAAGTGCGCCACAGGGCAAATACTCTATTGCACGAGCGTATAAAGCGACATAATTTGTTGTGTAATTAGGTAGTTAGCTTCTTAGCTTTTTAGGTGTGAGAGTAAATGTTCGTTCTAGAAAACTATCATTTAGCAAGGAGATGCGTTAAAAACGTGAAAATATAGGAAAAAAGAGAGATTTTCACGATTATAGTTGACAAAACCGTGAAAAAGGTCTATACTTACTGCATATGGCTAAAACATCTTTCGCATTTAATAAAATCAATCTACTTAGAGAAAGGTATTATAAAGCATCAATAGGAAAAGATGCATTGATTACGCTTTTGAGTGAAGCAGAGGTCGCAGAGCAGGTATATAACTCAAACGCAATAGAGAACAGCACCCTTTCTCTTGAAGAAACAGAAAAGATACTTCTTCAAATCGATCTTGATCGATATATTTCTGAACGGGAAATATTCGAGGCAAAAAATCTTGCCCGAGTTGTTTCGTACATAGACAAAAAAGCAAAAGAACAAGAACTTAGCATTGACCTTATATTGTCACTCCACAAGATGCTCATATCAAACATTTGGGATGAAATTGCAGGAAGGTTTCGTAAAGATAATGAATATGTTCGTGTAGGAAGTCATATAGCTCCAGCTCCACAAGAAATAGACGAAAGCATTAACATAATGCTTTCAGAATACCATGCTACAAGCCACGAAAACATCATCAAGCGCATTTCGCGACTTCATCTTGCGTTTGAATACCTCCATCCGTTTAATGATGGGAATGGTCGTATTGGACGAGTTATTAATAATTATTTGCTTATACGAGATGGATTCGTGCCAATCAACATCAAATTCATTGATAGAAAAAAATATTATGAGGCTTTCAGAGAATTTGATGAAAGACGTGCAACTGGAATTATGGAAGAGATTGTTGGTAAAGCGCTTACCAACAGTTATCACAAACGCTTGGCATATTTAGAAGGAAAAAAGATTGTCATACTTTCAGATTATGCAAAAAGCAACAAACTCTCCCATTCAAACCTTATCAACAAAGCAACTCGTCAAACGATTGAGGCATTTTTGGAGAAAGGTGTCTGGAAAATTGGGGAGAAAACCTTGAGTGGTTCACCATTAAACTAAAAAATTATTCGTATCGCAACGAATCAATTGGATTTTTTCGTGATGCCGTGATGGCTGGATATAATCCAAACACAATTCCAATTGTTCCTGAAACAAATAATCCAAGAAACGCAGGGATAATCGGAACAACAAATTGCCATGCAACCGATAAAACTCGTGATAATATCAGTGAAGCGACATACGAAAATAAGGTACCCAACATAATTCCCATCAACCCACCAATTAACGTAAGCATAACAGCTTCATACAAAAATTGCGTGCGAATATCTCGAATACGCGCGCCTAACGCTTTTCGCAAGCCAATCTCTCGTGTTCGTTCAGTTACGGACACAAGCATAATATTCATTATTCCCACACCTCCTACTATGAGCGAAATTCCCGCGACACTGACGAGCAAACTTGTTAAAATTGTAGTAATCAAACTCACACTTTTCATCAAATCC
>CAYVCS010000063.1:0-9127 GCA_964450455.1 uncultured Gammaproteobacteria bacterium
TCATCAGTTGATGAGCAACACAGCGACAGAGTGACAGAGCAACAGACAAATTACACGTTTCTCAACCCATAAACCGATATTCGTTTTTGGATTGTGTGTGTGGTTCTAAAAGAATAAACCACGCCGCAAACAACATACCAAACAATAGTCCAGCGAGCGCGCGAAATAGGAGATTTGGTTTTACGGGATAGCGAGAAAGTAAAGGCGGGTCAACTAATTTAATGTCTACTTTTCCGGGCAAATATTCATTTCCATTAGTTACGAGCACATCAGCAACTGCTTGCGCTAACGCATACGCACGCTGTGTATCTTCATCAAATACAGTTACAGAAAGCACACCAGTTCCCGACACAACTGCGGGATATATTTTTTCTGACCATTCTTTGCGTCGTTTTCGTGGGTCTGTTTCAAACAATTCAGGATGAATATTGTATGATGTCGCAAGAGTTCTATTTTGAAATAATGTTGTATGTATAACTTGCGACAACGTGTTGCCAATATGTTCAGCGCTTTTCAACGCTGTAAACTGGTCAAACACTTCTCCTGATGACGATACAAATGGAGTAATCAATAAACGAGTTGTCGCACTATATTCAAGAGGCCACAAAAAACTTACCATCACAGAAATGATGGATGCAAAAATTCCAATTCCAAAAATAAAACGCCAATGGTAGGAAAGAAGTGCTGTTGGTTCATGAGACATCATAGAATAACTATAACATAATTATTGTCGGTGAGCGAGAGCTATGAAAATGTACATCCCTATTCAAAAAAACTAATTACAATCGCAATCCAAGTTTCAACTTTGTTGTATATTCTTTCCCTTCGCGTTCATACGTAACACGAATTTCTTGGCCTGGTTCATACAGAACTAATTGTTCAGGAAGCGTTTTGATTGTTCCAACAGGTTGTTCGTCAATTGCTAAAATTCTATCATGATCTCGTAAACCTGCTTGCCACGCAGGAGAATTAAAAACCACTCCGGGAATTCCATATCGAACATTTCCCGCAATCAATACGCCATTCTTTAACACCGATACATCAATTCCCGTCGTGAATTGCGAAGAACTATTGATACCAACATACGGGTGTTGCACGTTACCAAATTTTGATGCTGACCTAAACGCGCGTAGAAAATAATGTGCAGGAATTACAATACTTTGATTCGCGTATGCGGGGTCAAACGAAAGTACACCGATAAACGCTCCACGTATATCAAAAACAGGACTTCCCCACATTTCACTTTCAAAAAGACGATCCAGAACAACGACACGATATAATAGTTCAGAACTATATGTTCCTGTCTTTGTTTCAATCGCGCCGTACGGAACACTGACTGTTGCGGAAAAAACTCCGAATTGAGGACTCACGATAGATACGCTATCACCTGCGTGAAATTGTGCATCATCAATGACACGAGGAGAAGATACGCGAGAAGTATTAACTTTAAAAAATGAAACACCACTCATCTGATCTTTTATTTTTGATTTTGCAGTAATCGGATATGATACTCCATCAACAACGATGTTTCGTGCAAGCATGAGTGATTTTGATTCGGAAACTAACCAACCATCAGAGGAAAATCCCACAGCAGTTCCCACTACTTTACCATTTTCTGATGTCAGAATATGAGCAACACGAATCATATCAACAAACGAAGATGCTGCTTCCTGCTCTTTATTTTTTATTAATGAGGGTGATAATGATAATGATGAAACAACATCCAAAAATAATGAAGGCGCTATGAAACGCAATACCAATGCTCCTCCTAAAATTCCACCAACTACAGAAAAAACTATTTCTCTGATGCCAAAAAAATGTTCCACTTTCGTGGATGTTGTTGCGTCAGGCAAATGTGGAGCTGTTCTGTCGGACATACTAGGCTAGGCATTAGGAACTAGCTTTTTAGCTTTTTAGGCGATTGTGCGTTAGCATTTTAGACTTTAGTTTATTAGGGGTCGTATCACGTCCTAAAAAGCTAATTAGCTAATTCCTAAAGTCTAGAGCCATAAAAAGCCAACAAGCTAATTCCTAAAAATCTAATTTATGACCATCGAGAAAAAACAATGACGAGCAACATAACAACGATTCCTGAAAGTGCTGTTTGAATGTACATAGAACGAGGTGATTTGTCAATCATCCGATATTTTTCAAACAATACAAGCACCATCACAGGAATCGTTTGAAGTAATGCGAGTGATAACGCTCCAAATGGCAAAAATTCTACGACCCAAAACCCTTCAAACGCAATAATAAATGTGGATATGGTAGAAAGTAGACGAGCGCGCCTCGGAATATACCATGCAGAAAACCAAACATCGGCTATGAGCGCGGATAGCAATGCAGTACCACTAGGCAATGTAATAGTACGAGAAATTACAAAAACTTTTAATCCATGCGCCGTTGCTGACAAAAATACCAGCGCGCAAAAAAGAAATATCGTCGTAGCAACATAGTGAAATCTTAATCTTGTACTACTATCTATATGTTCGCGTCGAAGTAGAGATAACGAAGCGACGAAAACACACGCCATTCCTACTATCGCGCTATGACGCAACCATACAACTTCAATCAAACTCGCATACATGAAACAAAAAATCTGCGCGAACCAAATTAAACATATGACACTTCTAAGACGAAGGTTCGACGAAGACACATACACGCTGACATACCACAAAGTATATCCCAACACAAAAAGTCCAAACAACAAAAGTAGAATGAACTTCCCGGGGAACCACAAAAAAAATTCAAATAATGCGATATATGAACCACCAATAGACAGAATATGCCGATTCATATTCCTAAAAAATAACGTCTAATTCATTAATCGTCACGGTATCAAGAGTTTCGCTCGCAATCAAACGATCAATCAATAAAATCCGCGACAACTGTTTATTTTGTTCATCTCGCGAGACAGGCATAGCAAGTAATCTATTTTTGAGTTCTACTAATGCGACTTTAAAACTCAATAGATTCTGCTGTGTAATTGAAGCGTTAATTTCGTTGCGTACAGATTGATAGATTGTTTTTGCGGTATCAGCAGAAACAACTGCAGAAACAGTTTCTTGTCCATACGGATTAGCGGAGGTGATCTGACGTTGGAATGTCCACATAACATACGCAATCATGACACCAATAACTGTTATAATGCCAATATAGAGCGCGAGATGATGCAAACGGATGATACGCATACAATTTATTCGTTATACAATTCAATACAGACAGTCAGAATCGTCGCAACAGGAATCGCTATAAACACTCCGACAACTCCGACTAATTTTACTCCAACTAAAATCGTAATAATACTAACCAGTGGATTTAAACCAACAGCTCTCTGCATCACTTTTGGAACTAACACATGATTTTCAAACTGTTGAAAAATTATAAACATAATCAATACCCACAACGCTATATACGGATTTTCTGGTTGAGAAGCAAACGCGACAAATATTGGAGGAATCGCAGAAACAATCGGACCTAAATAAGGAATCATTTCCATCATACCGGCAAAGACAGCAAACAGCAATGCATAGGGAACGCCTAATAATAAAAGTCCTACATAGACCATACAGGCCATTAAAAACGACAACAACAACTGTCCACGCAACCAAAATCCTAATTTTTCTCGGACACGAAACACAAATTTTGCCATTTTATGTTTGTAATGTCCGGGAGCAATCGTTTCAAATACTTGTTTGACGGCATCTTCTTGAACTACTAAATAAAATGTCAACACACACGTAAGTACAACAGAAAATAATCCATGCACAAATCCTTTGACCGTAGAAAAAATACCAGAAATAGTAGATGTAAATGCAGGCTGAAATGATTGAAATGATGCTAATAGTTCATCCAAAAATCCTGCACGAAATGCAAAATCTTTCAAAACCCCAGCACTATTTACAAATCCACTCGTCAATTTATTAATGTTAGTAAAAAAACCAATTCCTTCAACAAGTATGACAGGAACAACAAGCATCAATAATATTCCAAAAAGCGAGAAAATAGTTACGACAACAATAAGTACCGCTATACCGCGAGGTATACTATGTGATGCAAGTCGGTTTGCGAATGGTTCAATTAACGATGCAAATAAAAGCGATACGAGCAATAAAAAGATAAGGTCGCGTATAAACCATACAAACCAAACAGCAAGTACAAAACCCACGACTTTGAGTAGAGATTTCGTGGAAATTGTGATGATATGCTCCGTTTCATTATGCATAACAACAGTATATCATAGTGCTTGAAAATGAGCGAGCAACACGCTATACTACACGTATGAAACTTGCTACCAATAAAAAAGCATTTGCTGACTTTGAACTTCTGGAACAATTTGAAGCAGGAATTGTGCTACATGGACATGAAGTGAAATCCGCAAAAGATGGGCTCATCAATTTAAAAGGAGCGTATGTTGCATTAACGTCAGGTGAAGTTTTTTTATGGGGAGCACACATTGCATTGTATCAAAAAGCATCTCATAATGCTGAACATGATCCGTATCGCACACGAAAATTATTATTGAACAAAAAAGAAATTGCGCGATTAGTGCATACAAAACAGATAAAAGGTTTGACAATCATACCACTTTGCGTGTATACAAAAGGTAGCGTTATCAAAATCCAAATCGCAATTGCGCGAGGACGAGCACAACACGATAAACGCTTAGCGATTAAAAAACGAGAGTTAGATCGTGAAGTTCGAAGGAATTTATTGTAGCATACTTAGAAAACGTTTCTAAGAAACCGATGAGAGAAAAAGCTACTACCTAATGTTACGGGGATGCTGGGTTTCGATTTTATAGATTCATGCCGTGTGCAACGTGGGTGTGCGTAAGCATCCATAAACAATTTACGCGATTCCATAACTGGCAATGTTATGAGTCGAGTTCAAGACGCTGTAGCGAAAGCTTTCGGCGCTCGCGAATTCGCAACCGTAGTCGCTTAACTGCAACTACCATCCGTCCGTATGTAGCCGGCATGCGGGAAACGGGTGTAATACTCCGGACGTAGGATTGGCGAATACGTGGACGCACATCCGAACTAAACACGTTTGAGTACACATAATTTCTGTCACGTCTTTTATATGTTTACTGACAAGCGCTGATTCACATTGCAGATTCATCGCACATAAGACGTCCTATCGTTGTAGAGCACTCATGACACTTTATAAAAGACGCGGGTTCAACTCCCGCCATCTCCATTTCGCATACAACACCTTAATCGGTGTTTTTTGCTTTATATTATTTTTCAATATCATTGTACCAAAGAGTCATTTTATGCTAATTTGTATATCTCAACTATCAAACCACACATGAAAAATCTCATACTATTTAATTTGATTGGCTATGCAAAAGGACTTTATTTTTTTATTCCTATTTTTACTTTTTTTCTTTTAAACGAACACATATCGCTGTCATCAATTGTTTTTGCGCAAGTATATTATTCACTCTTTGTGTTTCTTGGTGAAGTCCCTACAGGGCTGTTTGCCGACAAATTCGGTCAAAAGACATCCATATTTTTTGGATATTTGATAGAAGCAATTGGTATTGCATGCATACTTTTTTTCCCTACCACAGTCGGACTCTATAGTTCGTATAGTATTCGCGGATTCGCCAGCGCATTGTTAAGTGGAAGTGAAGAAGCGCTTTTATATGAATCCGTAAAACAATCAAAAAACAAAAATTTTGCACAACTATATGGAAAATTTCTCTCTAACGAACACATCGGATTCATTATTTCAACAGCGCTCGCTGGTTTCGCATATCATCAATTTGGAGAACGCGTATTTATTCCCTTAATAATTATCACAGCGCTTTGTATCATAACTGCCGCCACCGCTTCCCTCTTCCTTACAAATTATACATCACGCATAAAAAATGCGGAGGAAGGATCAGAAATGTTTAGTATTTTGAAGCAAAGTTTTTCACTCATACTTCGCAATGACACCATTTTCACCTTAACCATCGTAGGCGTATTGACACTGATGGGAGAATATTTTATGCAAGCAATATACCAACCATATTTTGCCCTGCATCATGTTCCTGTTTTTTGGGTTGGTGCTGTTCTTTCATTAGGAACAATTATTTCAATCATTACGACACGATATGCATACCTGCTGGAAAAATACCTCACACTTCCAAAAATTCTCTTGGTTGCACAGGGAACTCTTGGCGCCATGTATATGTTAATTGCTTTTTTTGTACATCCATTCTTGCTTGTCGTCATGTATATTCTGATGAACGGATTATTCAATGTTACCACACCAATAGTTTCAGACTACATAAACACACGAACAACATCATCAATTCGCACAACAGTATTATCGGGAATTTCATTTGTACGAAGATTTTTTCAAATGTTTTTTACGTATGCGCTAGGCGTTTCGGTTGGCATATTCGGAATTCAAATGTCATTATTTTTTCAAGGAATATACCTCATCATCGGAATTTCCATCGGATATTATTTACTTGTTCGTTGTGGCTGTACACACAAAATTGAGAATAAAGAAAACGAAAAATTTATATTTGAATGATGTTCGCCATACTACGCATCCCTATTATTTTTTTGATTTCCCCTTTACAAAACTATTTCAGCCATTGACAAATGCCAAATTTTTTGATACTATCTGAACTGTTCGCATCATTATGATTCCATAAAGGCGAACTGGATGTTCTTTCAACAACTTGAGGAGGTTTTAGTGAAAATTTTTACGCATTTCAACGTTGATTTGGATGCTGTGTGCTCGGTGTGGGCGGCACGGCAATTTATGCTTAATTCACGTAACGTGCCTGTTGAGTTTCGTCCTGCCGATTGGAATGGCGATGAAATGGAGGACAATGATCTCGCACTTGATATTGATGCGAGTGGACGTGGTCTGAAGGGAAGAAAAGGAGAAGGCGGAATTGTCCATTCGTGTTTTGCGTCAATTGTTGCACAGTATGCGTCTGTTTATGATCAAGAAGCATTGGCCAATCTCGTTCGTTTCGTTGATGCGCAAGACGCTCACGGTTCTGCCGTAAAATTTCTTGTACCAAGTGCGAGTCGTGAGGCGCAACAGACCATTGCCATGACTGGCATCAACGCAGTTTTGCGCGCTCTTCAAAACACTCATCAACGCAATGATGCACTCGTCGTGTTACGAATGTCCGAAATTCTCTCTGGCATGTTGCATGCTGGACGAGCTCGCGAGCGTGCAATTACCGAAGCTAACAAGATGGAAATTATTGCCGCAGGAACCGTTGCCATCGTTCTGAATTCAAAAGAATACGCAACTAACGGCATTTTGTTTGAGGAACGCAATGTGCGTGCTATAGTCTACGTGGATGGTTGCAATATCGGACTCATTCGGCATAGCGATGAATCGCTTCGTATGGACCATAATGAGATCGTTACGATTGTTAGCAAAGCCGGTGAAACAAACGAATGGTTTGCTCACTCTGCAGGTTTCCTTTACTGTCGCGGTTCGCGTAAAGCGCCGTCATCAACAATGTCAAAAGTGAATCCGCGAGAGCTTGCGGAAGCCGTGGGAAATCTTCTTAATCCCAATATATAATTTCGTACGACCTTACTGGATCATCTCCTGTAAGGTCTTTTTTATCCACACAACCTATCTATTTTCAAGGATGCGAATAATTTTATCTAGTTTATGTAATTCTATTTCAGATAGATGCTTTTGTAATTCTTCAATTTCTGCTTTTGCTTTGATGTTGGTCTCATAATCAGCAAGCGCTTGATGACGGTCGCGTTCTGATTGTCTATTTTGACTCATCATAATTATCGGCGCCGCGTATGCCGCTTGAGTAGAAAAAAGTAAATTTAAAAGAATGAACGGATAAGGATCCCAATGAGAAATATATGCAACGATATTGAGCGCCATCCATACAAGCACAAGCAATGTTTGCCAAATAATAAATGTCCACGAACCCATCACTTCAGCAACTTTATCAGCTATGCGAGCTCCGGCTGAACGCGACTCTTTGTGCTTATGATGCCAATTTTTTATGATTATAGGATTGTGCATAACTATATTTTGAATGATTACGATACATTTGTCAAAAAATTAACGATAACTTATCAACAGGCATACGCAAACATCAGAGAAAAATTATTTCAATATCTGTTTCAAAGGAAATCCAACACATCAATCAGAATCGCAAAATTGCTTTTTTAATTTACTTTTGATAGTATCAAATTTATATATAGTCAGTTCTTTCAATTCAAACCAACAACAAAGGAGAGGAACTCATGAACGAACATGAAATCAAGCAAATGCTTAAAGAATGTGATGCAATCCGCGAACATGTGCATTGTATATATCCTTCAGGAAAACATGGGGCTGTCCTTATTGATGAAGATGCGCTCTGTGGAAATACTATTAAAACTTCTGTCCTTTACCAAGAATTAGTAAAGAAACTTTGGTTTTTTGGTTTAACAGATTTTGAAGTAGTCGTAGGCAGAGGTATTGGAGGAATGCATATCGCTCGTAGAGTTGCGGAGTTTGCATCAAAAATCCTTGGTGGTTCCAAGTACTCACGTTATGCGAATAGCGATGAGGATAATAGGTTTTTTTTCTACGAAGAGTGGATATCATCCATCCGCGATAAAAAAGTTCTGATTGTAGACAGCCACTTAGAGAATGGAGTTTCTGCTCGCGCGATCGTTGACTCGGTACGATCATTGAACGGCAACGTAGTTGCGGTCGCCGGAATTATGAGTAATGCGGATATTACTCGCGTACACGTCGGAAATGTTCCCCATGTATGCGTGCTGTTTTCTGAAGATATATTTCAAACATGGGAAGCAGACACATGCCCACTGTGCGCAGATAACATACCCCTCCAAAAAACACATCAGACGTTCAGCCTAGAAAGAATATATCGCGCGACACACTAGTACGCTCTCACCTCTCGCCACGGCGAGATTTTTTTTAAAAAAAAGATATGAAGTGGAAAGTACGGTTCGATAGGACGTAAAAAGTGTGTCGCCAACCACACCACGTCATCTCGAGTCGCAACGAGAGATCTCGTACCGCGTTCACGTTCACGAGATATCTCACTGCGGTTTCGATATGACGTGGAGGGTGCGGTTTCGATATGACGTGGAGGGTGCGGTTTTGATATGACGTA
>CAYVCS010000064.1:0-2671 GCA_964450455.1 uncultured Gammaproteobacteria bacterium
AAAATTTTTCTATCGTAGTTTTGGGAGTTGGTCCATATATTACAGCGTCAATTATTTTGCAATTATTGACTATGGTAATTCCGCGACTTGAAGAATTATCTAAAGAAGGAGAATATGGACAAAAACGCATCAATCAATATACGCGAATGTTGACGGTGCCTCTTGCATTTTTGCAAGGATACGGGACAATAAAACTTATTTCACAATCAGGAGTTCATATTCTTTCTGATGTTTCTGGTTTTACGTTGTTTAAAATGTTGTTGACAATTTGTGCGGGAACGCTATTTTTAATGTGGTTGGGTGAATTGATTTCTGAAAAACAAATTGGAAACGGTGTTTCGTTTTTGATAAGTGCAGGAATTATTTCTGGATTACCGCGATTTATTCAACAAGCGGCTTTTACATTTACACAAGCTGACTTGATTACGTATGTGATGTATAGCGCGGTTGCGGTTATCACAATTATGGGAATAGTATATATCACTGAAGCGCAACGAAATATTCCTATTGTGTATGCTCGACACGTGCGCGGCTCGCGTATGGGTGGTGGATCGCGTTCGTTTCTTCCACTTCGCGTGAATATGGGAGGAATGATTCCGATAATTTTTGCGATTTCTGTGGTATTATTTCCTCGATTAATTGCTCAATTTTTTATCCATGCTCGCTCGCCGTGGGTTTCAAGCGCGGCTAATGCCACAATTAATTTTTTGAATAATCAATTGTATTATGGAATTTTATATTTTGCTTTGATTTGCGTGTTTACGTTTTTCTATGCGTCAATTGTGTTTCATCCCGAAAAAATTGCTGAAAATTTGCAAAAACAAGGCGGATTTATTCCTGGAATTAGACCAGGAAAACATACAGAAGAATATATCAATCAGGTTAAAAATCGTATTTTATTGTGTGGAGCGTTATTTTTAAGTGTTCTTGCGGTGCTACCACTTGTGCTTCAAGGTTTTACCGGTTCGGGAGTACTAACTATAGGTGGCGTAAGTATTTTGATTGTTGTGTCAGTTGTGATTGATACTATTAAAAAAATTGAATCACATTTATCAATGCGCGCGTACGATCATGTGTAACTGGGTTTGTAATTGATAACAAAAATTTGCAATCTAAAATCTAAAATCGTCAATCTAAAATTTCAACGAACCTACTAGATACAACAGCGTAACAGCTGTTTTTTGTTTGAACATAGTACACATCTATACAGAAATGCTGTGTTTGCTATACTGCTGTTAGATTGATGTAATGTGTATCTAAAAATTATTGTGTATAGTTATGAGTTCTTCTCCGCCTATTATCATTATTCTGGGTCCTCCGGGTTCAGGAAAAGGGACACAAGCGGTTAGGTTAACATCGCATTGTAATTTGGAACATTTGTCGCCGGGGGCATTGCTAAGAGAATTACAATCAGGGGATCAGACGAAGCTCTCTTTACAAGTTCAAGAAGAATTACATAAAGTTGATAAAGGTGAAATGGTTTCACACTGGTTGGTGTACGATATTATGTTTCCAAAAATTTTGCATGCGTTGAAAAAAGGTGAAGGAGTTATTATTGATGGAGCAATTAGAACACGTGAACAAGTTGATGGTTATATAGATTTTTTTAAGAAATACAATTTGATTGAGGACGTAACAGTGATATGGATTCGCGTTCAAAAGGCACGCGCTATGGCGCGATTAGCGCGACGAAAAACGAAAGAGAATGGTGTTGTTATCAGACGTCATGACGATATAAATAAACGTGCGCTACTCAATCGTTTTATCGTGCAAGGAACTCGCGCGCAGAAACCTGTACTCACGGCGCTTGCGCGACATGTACGCGTTGTTGCAATTGATGGCAATGGTTCAATTGATGATACGGAGAGGATTCTCGGTGAGACATTAGTTAAAGAGGGAATTATGAGAAAAAAAGAACATACCTTTATATGCGAAACATGGAGCGAATGATAAAAAATACAGATGATATTTCGCGAATCCGTGAAGGCGGAGCGCATTTAGCGTGCATTTTGGAGAGGTTGACGTCGCTCGCGCAACCGGGAATAGAAACTGCATTTCTTGATGAAACAGCACGACGTTTGATGCAAGAGATTGGAGGGCGTCCTTCTTTTTTAGGATATAAAACTCACGCTCATGGAATTCCGTTTAATTCATCAGTATGTGCGTGCATTAATGAAGAAGTGGTGCACGCGCCTTGTCATCCATCTAGAACGCTTAAGAATGGAGATATTTTGTCGCTTGATATTGGGATGGAATACAAAGAACGTTTTACCGATATGGCGACAACAATAGCAATAGGAGAAATTAATTCTGATGCGAAACGAATTATAGATGTGACACAAAAGTCACTTATGGTCGGTTTGAAAAATGTCCAATCTGGTTTGCCTTTGAATAGTATTGGAAAAAATGTTCAAATATTTGTTGAAAAAAATGGATTTCATGTTGTGCGATCGCTTGTTGGTCATGGAGTTGGCTATGCAGTTCATGAGGCGCCGAGCGTCCCTAATTTTGATGATAGAGATGCGCGAAAAATCATTATGAAAACAGGGATGGTGCTTGCCATTGAACCGATGGTGACGACATATTCTCCTGACGTAGTATGCGCGTCTGATGAATGGACAATTTTGCCAGAACGTGGGGGATTATCTGCACATTTTGAACATACGATTGT
>CAYVCS010000065.1:0-9081 GCA_964450455.1 uncultured Gammaproteobacteria bacterium
CGTAGAAGCATATGTCTTTTCTCCTTTTCGGTATGTAATGAACTGGTGGAAGTATAGTTCTTGAGTTTGTTTTGGTCAACGTATGAATTTTAGATTTACGAGATACGATTTTAGATTTACGATTTTAGATTACGACGACGAGCAACACGAAATCGTAAATCTAAAATCATAAATCTAAAATCTAAAATCACAAATAGTTCACAATCACTCCTTTAATCGCTCCAAACGATATATCAATCACATAAAATTCTGCGGGAGATAAATTTTCAATAGCGGGATAGAGTCCGGAAAGAGAGCCATATTTTTTCCCATTCAACTTTACGATGCCAACTTTTAAATGATACATAAGTGACATACCGCCTTCTGATAAGTGAACGTGTGGCACATTGATTGCCGCGTTAATTTTTTCTGGAGTTGCTTGAATTACAACTATTTTTAGAGACGACAATTTTTTTCTGTTGTGTAGTTGTTCTTGGGTAATGTAGATGCCGTATACGAAACCAGCAACATACAGGAAGTCAAATATCCAAAAAAACCAAATGTCTAAATCACCAGTTACAAGTGGAATTGTGGTGATAATCGCGAGAAACGCATATGCAATCACCATCAATATTCCACACAACAAACGCCAACGTACGATTTTAGCGAGTTTTGTTTTCTGTATGTCATTTAATTCTCCACGACTATTTTGATCTAGAAATTCAAAGTAAGGATGCATATGTGTTGACATTATGATATAATGGAGAGGATTGGCTTATTTAGCTTCTTAGATTTTAGCTTTTTAGCTTGTTAGGCGCGCGCCCCGTCCTAAAAAGCTAAGAAGCTAATTCCTAAAGCCTAGAGTTTGGTTGACTTTTTCACGAATTCTATGTAGTATGTAGCTTTATTCTGAATAAGTACAAAAAAATCTCTGTCCTAAATTGAGCAAAAAATCAGTTAATAAAGATGCTCATATACATGTAGTGTAACACTTTATCTACTTATACGTCTACTCTTGTGAAAGCAAACGACAAACAATTAGTCATCGCTTTACAATGTGGCAGTGATCCAGCGCCATTTTCAGAACTTTATGATCGTTTTGCACCGCATATATATCGGTTTGTATATTTCAAAATTGGATCAGTTAGTGATGCGCAGGATATTGTCAGTGAAGTGTTTTTGAAAGCTTGGGCATCAATTATAGAAAAGAAAAAAGGAGTTACAAATTTTCGTGCATTTATCTATACCATTGCGCGAAATCAGATTGTGGATTTTTATAGAAAAAAACGACAGCAGATTCCGATTGGAGATATGGTTGATGAAATAATTATTGCTCCGATGTTGGTTGAAAAAATGCAATTGAATTATGACGTGGAAAAAATATTGAAAATACTGCGGACGATGAAGGATGAATATCGTGATGTGTTGATGTTACGATTTATGGATGAGATGAGTTATAAAGAGATTGGTCAAATACTTCAGAAATCGCAAGTTAATGTACGTGTTTTATCGCATAGAGCATTAAAGACATTGAAAGAAAGAATTGAATCTCAACTATAGATTATCACATGCAACAATTAAAAGAACAATTGAAAAAAATTTCACAACTGCCCGAATTCGGCGCGGTTGATTCTGTTTGGATGTCAAAAAATAAAGAGTTGCTCATGATGCAAGTAAAAAATACGATTGGTTTTGAGCGACGAGTAGCTCGTGTACCATTGATTGATTCTGCTTTGATTTCATATGCGCTGATGTATGTTCGTACACTGCGCAGTTCATTCCGATTGGTTGGTAGATCTCTGCGACCGGCGCTACTCGTAATTCTTGCAGTTATTGTGCCCTTTGGTGGATGGATTTCTACGGTGAATGCGGCGTTATTAAGCGTCGCGGGCGAACCTTTATATGGAGTTAAAATATTTTCTGAAAAAGTTCAACTTTCATTAACGTCTGACCATAAAACTAAAATTACTCTGCGTACACAATTTGCTTCTCGTCGCGCTGACGAAGTTACTAAATTAAATTTACAAGCAAAAGTTGGGAATGAAATTGTTGATCAAGATAATATTAAAACTACTATCAAACGTCTTGAGAATGAAATGAAAACTGTTGATTCAGAATTGAATATTCTTGCAAACCATGAAAATCCAATTGATGTATTACAAGTTGCGCGCGCGGTTGATGCAAAAAGTGCGGAGATTGTGAAACAACTTGATAGGTCATCAACTATACTTCGGAATAGTCCTGAAATCGTGAGCGTAAAAAATGTTGTGAATGAGGTTTCAGTAAATGCGGTTGAAACAATAGTTAAAAAACGCGCAGAAACGAATCAATTGGTTAATACAGTTCTTGATAGTGAAATTAAAGAAACCTTAGATGGAAAACTTGAGACCGCATCGTTACAGTTGAATAAGGTTGATTCTGCATTAGGTTTAGTTACTTCAACAAGCACGCAAAAAATAGTACAAATAAATGCATCGTCTACTTTGCAACAAGTTGAACATCAAGTTGAAGTTGGTAGAATTGCTGTCGTAAATGCAACAGAATCAGTGACGAATAAAACATTTGAAGATGCGCTGACGCGTGTCAAGGAAGTTAAAACAATTGTTAAGGAAGCAGAAAAATTGGTTGCGCAATTGCAAAAAGGGGATGGTTCAGCAGTGATTCAAAAAGATGAAACGAGTTTGACTCCTGCACAAAACAGCACAACTACACCAAAAAATCTAGCCGTGGGAACAACTTCGTCAGCCCCGTCATCAACAACATCTATAAAAACAGAAGGTTCGGTGAAATCAAATATGATTGTTGAAGATGAACCTTTGCTCTAGGATTTAGGAATTAGCTTGTTAGCTTTTTAGGCTCGCACGTCCTAAAAAGCTAAAAAGCTAATTCCTAAAAAGCTAGAACTGGTGAGGTGCTATGACATATTAAAATATGTGTCATACCATTTCCTCAATATCGGGCACGTCGGAGGTGAAGATTTATTTCACCGCGCGACATAGATGAGGAAGAGCTGTTTCGTGATTACATCTACAAGGTCGAGTTCGCAAGCGCGAGCGTGTGATCATGCGAATAATTATTAATTGAATGTACATAGGTTGCTTATGCAACATATGTACACAACGAGAAAAAAATATGAGTGATGCAATACGATTAGGTAAACGTGCTTTTGCATGGGTTACTGTCGTTGCAACTATTACTTGGAGCATGGGTTTTGCGGCATTTGTCGCACCTCTCACAGCACAAGCGGCAACAGACGGAGATCTCATCAAAGGTTCATTGCCATCAGTATATTACTACTGGGCAGGAAAACGTTATGTTTTCCCGAACCAAAGCACATTTTTGTCATGGTACACCAATGCACAGCTTCAGGGTGAAGCAAAAGGTGGATTGGTAAAAACCGTTACAAACGCAGAATTAGCGGCGATTTCAATTGGCGGAAACGTCACGTATCGCCCAGGCGTTAAAATGGTCAAAATTACAACTGATCCGAAAGTTTACGCAGTTGATAAAGGCGGACAACTTCGTTGGATAGCCAGCGAGGCAGCTGCCGTAGCAACCTACGGAGCGAATTGGAGCAAGATGGTTGAAGATGTTCCAGATGCATTTTTTGTGAATTATAAAGCATCTGCAACGTCAGGTGATATTAAAGCGGCGGCGGACTTTAGTCCTGCGGCGGCAACATCAATGGCGGCTTCTATCGCATCTGATATGGGTGCGTCAGCATCTGCTCCAGCGGCGTCTGGAACTCCAGCGGCACCAACCGCGGCTGGTTCATTGTCCGTGGCATTAGCTCCAGGAAATCCAGCGGCAACAACTTTGATTACTGACGCAGGTAACACTGCCGGAGGTCAGAGAGCAGGAGTATTTGCGGTTAGATTGTCAGCTGGTTCATCTTCGGTACAAGTTGATAAATTGGTGTTACGCCGATCAGGCGTTGCATCTGACGCTGACCTTGATAACATGTATTTGTATGATGGCGGCATGTTGCTCGCGCAAGTACAAAGTGTTAGCAAAGGTGTCGCAACGTTCACAAAATCTGGTGGTTTGACCACAGTTCCAGCCAATGGTTACAAAGATTTGTGGCTGAAGGTTGATGTGAACAAAAGCGCAGCAGCTGGAATTACCATTGGATGGAAATTGGCAGCGGCTGATGTAATGTCTAGCGCTTCGTCTGTAACAGGAGAAGCGATGGGATCAAATCATACCGTAACTGTTGTTACTGATTTGGCATTCCTTGACGTTGCAAGTGTTTCGCCAAGCCAGGCAAACACGACTGACCCACAAAATGGCTATGATGTATGGCGCTTCCGATTGGACGCCAACTCACAGGATATGTTGGTTAAGTCAATTCGTTTGACAAATGTTGGTTCAATTGATGGTGACGATCTCCAAAACTTTCAGTTATTCTATGCGGGTACACAATTAGGTGCAACGCAACCATTGCTCACCAATGGAACAGTTACCTTTGATTTATCCGGTATGGCTGATGGTGGTTACAAAATCACTTCAGGCCAACAACGTCAACTTGCGCTTCGTGCAGACATTTCTGGCGGAACAAATCGTTCCTTCAGATTTGGTGTGAACGAATCAACTGACATCATGGTAGAGGATTTGAACTACCATGTAATGACAGTTCCTGCGCAAGACGACAATGCAGCATTTGCTGTTACACAAGCTGGCGGAGCAACAACGATAAATGTGGGAACTTTGACCCAAACTATCGCAAGCTCGTCTCCAACAGGCAACGTTCCAGATGGCGCAACAAACGTATTGTTCGCGCAATTCAATATGAAAGCTGCAGGGGAGCCAGTAAAAGTGAAAACATTAGATATTGCATGTTCAGGATCTGATGCAACAAACATCTTGAAGAACGTCAAATTGATGTTCAATGGATCTCAAGTTGGATCAACAATGAGCAGTTTGACATGTTCAGGTTCATCTCCATCAGGCACTGATTACAGCTTTGGTAATTCATTGACCATTGCCGCAGGCGCCGTAGGATTGATTGAAATTCGTGGAGATTTAACTGATTCAACAATCACATCAGGCGAGACAGTTACTGCCTCACTTGTTGCTGGTTCGTCAAACGCAAACGGCACAATTTCCTTGACAACACTGTCAACGGGCGCCATTTCTGGCCGTTCGCTCACCGTGAAAACAGGAAACTTGATTGTTTCAACAAACGCCTCACTAACAAATTACAGCTCATCCCGCCCACTTGGTGTCGCAGGATCAGCAAATTTGCGAGTAGGTTCATTTGTGGTAACAGGTGGTGCAGAACCATCTGACGTATCACAAATCGTGGTTACTGATAATGTAGCGACTGCTAGCGACAACATTACTTTGAAAGATTATTTTGATAATATTTCATTGAAACATGCCGGTGTCATGTTACACAGTTCAGCATTATCATTGACCGATACAGACGCAACTTCATATACATTTAACATCTCACCATCAGTCAAAGTTGGCGTTGGTGAAACGTATGTTGTAGATGTGTATGCTGATGCATTATCTACAACAGGCGCCGCTATATCAACCTTAAATGCTGACACAAGCGGAGCTATGCTTGTTGATTCAGTAGTTGCGACAGGAACCGATACTGGTTCTACAACTTCTGACACAACATCTGATCCACAATTACAAGGATTATATATCGCATCAAATGGTTCATTACGCATCACGTTAGATGCTGATTCTCCAAGCGATGCACAATTAGTGCTTGGCGCAACAGATCAAACACTTGCTAAATTTAAATTAGCGGAAGAATCAAATGCGGAAGATATCTTGATAAAACGATTCACTGTTGTTGATACTATGAGTATTAATTACATTGGCAATAGTACTGGTTCAACTGGTACATTGCGCAATTTGAAATTGTACAATGGTTCAACATTACTCGGAACAGTTGCTGCCTTAGATTCAAGTAAAAATGCAACATCTACAAGTGCATACGCTGACTTTGATTTGACAGGTCTTGCGGCAGGCGGATTTAAGGTCAATAAAGGCACAAGCATGGTATTAACCTTTAAATCGGACTTTTCACCTTGGACTGATGGAGGTATTTCATCTTCAACCCATCGTGCAATAATGCCAACAGGTGATTATGACAGAGCATCAAATGGTGTCCAAGATTTCGTTGATGCCGTTGGATTGGGATCTGGAGCTTCCATCTCAACCACCGACGCATCTGCAATTTCCGGCTTGGTAGTTGGTGTCGCAACTGGTTCAACGCAAACGCAATTAAATGCGAATGTGTTTGATGCAGTTCGAACAAAGCTATCCATCGCTTATTCTGATGATTCTGGAAAAGTTTCCCCATCAGGATTGCAAACAAAGAATAGCGAACAAACAGTTGCTATATTCAAAGTATCAAATACCGCCAATGTTGGTGGTTATGAAGCAACTGTTAAAGCGTTAAATCTTGATATCAACTCAAGCGGAATTTCACTTGCGGGAACGCGTGTATTGAAGATCTATAAGGATTCAATTGATGCAACTAATCAATTGGCGACTACGACCTTCACTATCGCCGCAGTAGATGCAGCGTATTCAGATACACAATTTACTGATGCACAGATGACAGATTTCACGGTTGCAGCAGGTGGATCACGTTACATTTACGTAACACTTGATACCAATGATTCGTCAATTGGTGCCAATGATTCCTTGAGTGTCGGTATCCAAACAGCTGCCGCTGGTAATACAAATCCAGTATTATGGAGCGATAGCGCGGCACAAACAGGAACATCAGCAGCATTACTTGACTTCACCGAAGTCAATGGTATGCCGCTTTCTGGCCGTTCAGTTTCCTACTAATACTTTCCTAGTGTCTAGGATAGTTAGCACGAAACACAAAAACCCTCTCACACGAGAGGGTTTTTTGTGTTGCTGAAAATATGTAGTATTGGTATACTTATAGTATATTACTTATGTAGCGCTATAACTATTTCGTATGATTATAATTCGTAATTCGCAAACACTTTGTCGCGCATATTCATTGTTTGGAATGCTATGTCTGCTCACGGCTTTTTTTGCATCGCCAACTTTTGCAAGTGAGTTGTATACAGATGTGAATTTTACCGCGTCAGATGAATTTGGTGGTATTCTGAATAGTGGACTTGCTGTTCAACTTAAGAATTGTGATGTTACGAGAGTGATGGTTTTGAAACCTCACGACAGCGCGGAAACACGTTTTATCGCGCGCTTATTTTATGAGCGAGCTCCGAAAATAACACGATGTGCCATGGAAGTTGGATCTCGTGGTTTTATTAGTTCAAGTTCATATGACCTTGGCAATGCGCTATCAGAGTCAACAGTAACTGTTCAGATGCCCATACAGCTTAAACACGCGCTAACCGTTCAGGTGTCTCGCGACGCGCAAACTCTGTCAGGTTTGGATGTTTTTTTTAATGGAATGTCGCCCCGTTATTTCAGGGATGGCATCTATTATCTCGCTGGTTATGGTGAGGGATTGCTTGAAATTTCTCATCCCGGCTATAGTCCGCTCGTATCAGATGAATTAAAAAAACCTATTTCGTTAAATAGTTCATCGGTTTTTTCTGTGGTGTTAGCGGGCTCGGGCTCATGCCTCAAAACTACCGTCTCACTATCCTGTAAATCGCCTACACCACTTGTTGCGTTTGATATAGATTCTGAATCGGGGAGTACTTTGTTTGATGGAGAAATTGTTGTGTATACCAATCAATCGCGAACGCAGATTGCGCATGTTGTAGAGGGGAACATCATACATGTCGCGAGTCGTTTTATTGATGAGAATGTTGAATATATGGCGCTTTTGCCTGGCACCTATTATGTAAAAATAAAAAAAATTGGATATAATGATGCGTATGCAACTATTGAAGTACGTGAAGGAATTCCATTTTCAAAAGCTATTGTTGTGCAACTTGAATCAGCCAATCGTGTTTCCCCGCAGAGGTCTAAAGTTATGGTCAGCAAATCACAAGCAATCGCAAATGGTATTGATACCATAAGTGTAACAGCCGAAATTTTAGGGTCAGATGCGTCGCGTCTTCGCTATATTCCTGTAGAAATCTCAACAGGCAATATCACGGATATCATTGTGTATCCTGAAGGAAAACTGACAGGAGCGAATGGTTCGGTTACGGCCTACATCACCACAAAGAATCCCGGAAATCGTGTGATTACGGTCAATTCTCAAGGAAATTTGTTAGCAACTTTTATGGTTGTAAATTTTTCCTCTTCGTCATCTTCCGCAGTTGATGTACATGTGAGTAGCGTATCAATGACCCCGTCCCCGATACGTGCTGACGGAAAAGAATTTGTTTCATTTGGAATAACTGCGCGAGATGGTCTTGGTTCTATTCTTTCGGGGAAAAAAATCAAAGTAACAAGCAATAGAAATAGCGCTGATATAATTTCTTGTGGAAGTTTGGTGACTGACGCGCAAGGTGTTGCGATATGTACATTTTCTTCTACATCGCCGGGATTTCCCTTATTATCATTTGAAATTGATGGCGTAGTTGTTGACGTACTAGTCGTGTCAGTATCACCGCAAACATGAACTGAAGATTCATACACATGGCGAATATATTTTGCTCATCCCGTTTTATATGGTGGAAACGCGGCGTGATCGTCGCGGTTTTCGTGTTGCCTGTTGTTACCTTCAGCACGCTCATATATTCAACACATTTTGGCAAAACCATGTTACTCCTTTCAATTATTTTTTTCTTGACGGTGTATGTGGCGTATAGAATGTTTCGGGGTGACACGATAGTCATACGAAAACATATTTCAATTATATTGTTCAGTGTATTAGGTCTGACTCATGTAGTTTTGAGCTTTGTTGGTGATGTATATCGTGGATTTTTTGGAGATGCTTTGCGTTTGAACGGCGCATGGATATGGATATTGATGGCGTGTGGCGCATGGATTTTAACATTAGCGCTTGATTCGTACGCGATGCGTTTGTTTGTAGTACGAGTACAAACTATAGTTGCGCTGTTTGCATCATTGACAAGTGTTTCGGCTCAATTCTTTCCAAATTTTTTTGGTATAACAATTGGAATTGAAGGGTTGCACGGAAGATTGATAGGAGTTTTTGGAAGCTCTACCTATTTA
>CAYVCS010000066.1:0-13236 GCA_964450455.1 uncultured Gammaproteobacteria bacterium
TGCGATTCGAAATGACGTACAAGATGCGATTCGAAATGACGTACAAGATGCGATTCGAAATGACGTGTCCCTTTTACGTCATCTCGAGTCGCAACGAGAGATCTCGTGAACAGCTGGAACGCTGACGAGATTTCTCACTGCGGTTCGAAATGACGTAGAAAGTGAGGCCCGAAATGACGTGTTCCTTTTACGTCATCTCGAGTCGCAACGAGAGATCTCGTGAACACGAACGCGGACGAGATTTCTCACCCTTCCGAGGGATTCGAAATGACGTAGAAAGTGAGGTTCGATATGACATAGTATAGATAAAGAATTGATAGTTGGTATCGTCAATCTAAAATCTAAAATTGCCCCGCGTCAATCGTCAATCTAAAATCGTCAATCTAAAATCTAAAATCGCCTCACGACTCACTTCAAACAAAAGAAAATTTTGACAGTAGCTCAATTGCGGATTATAGTATGCGATATGGAATATACATTGTGTCCCACGTGCGAATCATCTCAATGCGAAGTTGTTTTTTCGCGTGGAAATCTTGATAAAGAATTAATAAATGTTTTGTGTGGTTCGTGTGGACTTGTTTTTATCAATCCTCGTCCGAGTTATGCACAGTATCATGAATTTCATAAAGAAGAATTTTTAACTCAAAAAAATCTTGTTTCTACGGCCGACCTTATAGAAAAAATAACAACTCGAGAAATTCCTTTAAAACAAACTATTGTGAATTTTTGCGCGCAGTATATTTCAAAAGAAAAAATTGTTCTTGATGTTGGATGTGGATTTGGAACTTCACTTTATTTGATTAACAAACAATTTGGCTCTGCTGTTTTTGGAGTTGAATTAGGAAAATTAGATGTTGCGGCGGCAAAAGAATTTTATCAACTTGAACTGTTTGAAGGATCGCTTGAAGAATTCGCGGATATATCAGACAATGCCCATAAATTTGATGTAATTATTATGCATCATGTATTTGAACATTTGCCTGACCCACTTCGCGCTCTTTCTCAATCAAAACAATTACTCAAACACGATGGAATTCTCTATATTGCCGTTCCGAATGTGATGAATATCAAGAAACGTCCAGATATTTTATTTCAAATTGCTCATCCGTTTACGTATTCTCCCGCATCACTAAAACGATTGGTTGAAAAAGCTGGATTTGGAATTGTGAAATTTAATCGGAATGCGGGATATCCCGGAGGATTTGAATGTGTATTGAAGTATGGAGAAAAAAGTATTGCGGATAGGGGATTAGAAGAAGGATTACATTCTGACGAGGTCAGAACATATATTCATGCACGTGATGAAAAATTTGCGTTAATGCGAAATGCGCGTGATCGTTATTTGTGGTTTATTCCGCAAAAATTGCGAATTCGTATTTCAAATACGATAAGTAATTTTCTGAAACATCATACATAGAACTATGAAAACGATATTACTAACTATGTCTCGTGGGGGAACGGCTCGGAATATTTTGCAGACTGATGCATATAAAATTCTCAAAGATTCTGGAGAGCGTTTGGTGATTGTTACTCCCGCCTATAATGACGAACGCTTTATAAAGGAATTTTCAGCGGACAATGTTTTTTTTGAACCACTCATTGAACTGAAATCGTGGAGTACTATTGACCATATATTGGTTGGTTTACATATGGCGATTGTGTATAATCGTTCAAGCGAATTGTGGGATAGATATGGAATTTACGATAAAAAAGAAGGTTCATGGTTTAAATGCGCGTTTAAGAAAATGTTGTTTAAGCCGTTGAGTTTCTTTCCTTGGTTAAAAGATTTTTTGCGATTTCTAGATGAACGTTTGGTTCGTGATAGCATGTATACTGAATTGTTTGATAAATATAAGCCAGATCTCGTATTTTCTACGAGTGTTATGGAAGATGCTGATGTATATATTTTGAAACAAGCGCGACAGAGAAAAATTCCGACAATTGGTATGGTCAAAACATGGGATAATACATCAAAGATGAATTTTCGTGTGAAAGTAGATAAACTTTTGGTATGGAGTCAATATGTAAAAGATGAATCTATTCGTTTTCAAAATTATCTCGCAGATGATGTGGTAATTGTTGGAATTCCTCAATTTGATTTTTATGTAGATCCGAATTATCTCGCACGTAGAGAAGATTTTTTTCGTGAAATTGGAGCTGATCCAAAAAAACAATTGATTGTATTTGGTTCAGAAGGAAAAATTTCGGCGCATGATGGTGATATCGCAAATATTATTGTTTCTGCAATTGATGAGAAAAAATTGAAACTGTCATCTCAACTTTTTATTCGTCCGCATTTTATGTATCCGGATGATGTTCAAAAATTTTCTGTTTCTGCATCTCATGCGTGTGTTATACTAGATCGCGAATATAACCATTCAAAAAGTTTTAAGGATAATTGGGATTATTCAAAACAACAAATTAGACGACTCACAAACATTTTATATCATGCGGATATTTTGATAACGTCTGCTTCAACATTATTGCTTGACGGTTCAGCGTTTGATACGCCAATGATTGCGATTGGTTTTGATGGATATGTACCTGTTCCAAAAAAAGAATCCATCTCAAAATGGTATGAGAGTGAATATATGAAAACGCTGATGGATCAAAAGGGTGTGGAATATGTAACTTCAGACGAGCAATTGATTAGCTCTATTAACCAATATTTTGAGAATCGTGATATGCATGCGTTAGGAAGAAAACGAATGCGCGATTATATGTGCTACAAAATTGATGGAAAAGCAGGTGAGCGAATAGGACGTGTTGTGCTTCAACACCTCGACAAAAATTAGAAAATATGGTACATTCTACCTAACTTTCACATTTTGAGTACACAACACCCCCTCGTCAATCTAAAATCTAAAATCGTAAATCTAAAATCCCTCGCTGTTTATGAAGTTTCTTATTATCGGTTTCGGGTCAATTGGAAAACGTCATGCGCAAAATTGTTCTGCCTTGGGACATGATGTTATTTTGTTACGTAGAAATAAAAATGGAAACGAACCGTATGCAACTTTTACTGATTTAGAAACCGCATTTTTAGAACGTCCTGATGCGGTAATTATCGCAAATCCAACGTCATATCATGTGCCTCTCGCGCTTAGAGTTGCGTCTCATGGATGTCATATGTTGATTGAAAAACCCTTGTCACATTCACTGCAGGGAGTTCAGGAGTTGATTAATTTAGTAGAGAAAAATAGTTGCATAGCGATGATTGGCTATCAATTTAGATTTCATACCGCACTGCGAATGATGAAAAAATGTATTGATGAGGGCGCAATAGGAAATGTGTTATGTGGACGTGTTGAAGTTGGTCAGTATTTACCTAATTGGCATAAGGACGAAGATTATACACAAAGTTATGCGGCGCGACGCGATTTAGGAGGGGGAGTGATGCTCACGCTGATTCATGAACTTGATTATTTGTCGTTTATGATGGGAATACCGAAAACGATGGACGCAACTCTCGCGCGCGTAAGCGATTTGAAAATTGATGTTTCTGATGTTGCGGAAATTACCATACTGTATGAGGGAAATAAAATCGGACAATGTCATATGGATTATCTACAAAAAAACCCATCTCGTTGGTTAAAAATTATTGGTGAACGCGGAGAATTATTTTGGGATGGGATTGAAAATAAACTTGAACTGCGAACCGATAGTATTGAAGTTTTGTATCATGATCCTCTCTATGCGCGAAATACTATGTTTGTAGATGAGTTGCATTATTTTATTGATTGTATTACGACAGGACATCAGCCCGCAACAAATCTTTCGCAAGATGTAACATTATTATCATTAACTATTGTTGCTCATGAAAAAGCAATGAAACAATTATGAACTATCTCAATGAAACATATAACTTAAACGGCAAAGTCGCGATTATTACAGGAGCGACGGGAATTTCTGGTTCTGCTCATGTGAGCGCATTAGCGCAATGTGGTGTTCATGTGGTTATCACGGATGTCAGTGAAAAAGCAGAACAAATGGAATTATTGAAACAAGAAGTTGAAGCGTTATCGGGAGTTTCATGTTTTACAATAACGTGTGATGTTTCAAAAAAAGATGAGGTTGAGAACATGGTCGCGTCAGCACACGAAAAATTTGGAAAAATTGATATACTCGTTAACAATGCGGGAATTAGTGGAAAATTTTCTGATAATAAAGTTGCTCCACGATTTGAGGATTATCCACAAGAGGCATGGGACAGAGCATGGGATGTAAATATGACAGGAATGTTTTTATGCGCGCAAGCAGTGGGGAAGGTAATGGTAGATGCATGTCAAGGAACTATGGTGAATATTGCATCAATCCATGGATTGGTGTCGCCTGACCATCGTGTGTACAATAGTGATGGAAGTACAAAAATTGTGAAACCAATTTCATATTCTACCACAAAAAGCGCTGTCTATAATTTCACGCGTTATCTTGCGGTGTATTGGGGAGATAAGCATATTCGCGTCAACACGTTAACTCCGGGGGGAGTTTTTGATCATCAAGATCCATATTTTGTGCAACAATATGAATATAGAACTCCTATGGGAAGAATGGCAAATCCTGATGATTTAGTTGGGCCACTATTGTTTTTGGTTTCCGATGCCTCAAAATATGTTACAGGAATTAACTTAACCGTTGACGGAGGACTGACTTCGTGGTAGCTTTTACTAGCTTGTTAGGAACTAGCTTTTTAGCTTTTTAGGGTCCTAATAAGCTAAAAAGCTAATTCCTAATAAGCTAGCAATTTAGCTTCTTAGACGTTAGCTTATTAGCTTTTTAGGCGTAGGCCACGTCCTAATAAGCTAAAAAGCTAATTCCTAATAAGCTAGCCTAGTATGCACAACAATAAACGAATTTTAGCTATTATTCCTGCTCGCGGAGGTTCAAAAGGAATTCCACGAAAAAATATTCGTATTCTTGGCGGAAAACCGTTGATTGCGTATTCTATTGACCCAGGAAAACAATCAAAATATATTGATAGAATTATTGTATCTTCTGATGATCAGGAAATTATTGATATTGCAAAATCGTGTGGAGCCGAAGCTCCATTTGTTCGTCCAGCAGAACTTGCAGTGGACACCGCGAAATCATTGCCTGTGTTGCAACATGCAGTTCTGTTTTGCGAAACAGAAGAACATGCAACCTACGATTATATTGTTTTGCTTGAACCAACAGGACCAATGCGTATTGTTGATGATATTGATTCTGCAATTGAACTTGCTGTTTTACATAATGCTCATTCAGTTGTTGGACTTGTTGAGCTAGAAGATGAACATCCCGTTCGAGTTAAAAAAATCGTTGATAATAGAATTGATTATTTTGCGATTCCAGAACCAGAAGGATTGCGTAGGCAAGATCAGGAAAAAGCGTATTTACGAAATGGTTCTATTTATGTTTTTGAACGAAATAATTTGATTAACAATAATAGTTTATATGGAACAATTTCTATTCCCTATGTGATGCCACTTGAGCGTTCCGTAAATATTGATAGGGAAGTTGATCTATTAATCGCGGAATATTTCTTAAAAAAACGAGGATACTAGGAGGATTTTAGATTTACGATTTTAGATTTTAGATTTACGGCGATTTTATTTTAAAATTCATAATCTAAAATCTAAAATTTAAATCCCTTCCATCAATCTAAAATCTAAAATCATCAATCTAAAATCGCCACACCTCGTCAATCTAAAATCTAAAATCATCAATCTAAAATCGTAAATCTAAGTATGTTCACAAAAAGAAAAATTTGTTTTGTTACTGGCAATCGTGCTGAATATAGTCGTATTAAAACTGTGTTACAATATCTTTCTGATAGGGAAGATATAGAGTTTAGAATTGTTGTTACCGGTTCTCACTTGCTTTCGCGATATGGAAATACTGCTCATGATATTGAGGCGGATGGTTTTGTAATTGATCATAAAATATATTCTGAAGTAGAAGGTGGCAATCCAACAACGATGGCAAAATCTGTGAGTGTTTTGATGGGTGATTTGGTTACCTATTTTGATAATCGTCGGCCTGACATTGTCGTTGTATTGATGGACAGATATGAACATATTGCAGTTGCTACGGCGTGCGCCCTCATGAATATTCCTATGGCGCATATGCAAGGAGGGGAAGTTTCGGGAACAATTGACGAAACAGTGCGACATGTGATTACGAAATGCGCACATCTTCATTTTGCCGCAACAGCACAAAGCGCCGAGAGGATTATTAAAATGGGAGAACTTCCGAATAATGTGTATAATGTCGGCGATCCAGCGAGCGATGTGCTTCTGCATATTCCTGTTGTGTCTGCGCAGATATGTATCCAAAAACTTAATGAAATGGGGAATACAATTCCAACATTACGTCCCTATATTCTCGCGCAACAGCATCCTGTTACCACGGAATTTGTGAATTCTGCAGAACAGATACGAGAGTCATTATTAGGGCTCGCGAAATTTTCAAAGTATACCGTTATTTTTCTGTATCCTAATATTGATGCAGGAGGGGTTGACATTCATCGCGCAATGAACGAATGTAAGGATACAGAAGGTTTATCTCATATCTATTTTTTCACGCATATTCAGCATGATTTGTTTGTAAATCTGATGCGAAATGCATCGTGTATGTTTGGAAATTCTTCAGCCGGTATTCGTGAAAGTTGTTATTTTGGAACCCCAACAGTCAATGTAGGAACTCGCCAAACAAACAGAGAGCGAGGAAAAAATGTTATGGATGCAGGAAATAATAGAGATGATATTGCGCGTGTTATACAATTACAACTTGACCATGGAAGATACGAACCAGAATGGTTGTATGGTGATGGAACAAGCGGACAACAAATTGCGGATTTATTAGTAAACATTGATTTAGCAACATTACGTATTCAAAAATCTATAACATATTAATATGCACGAAATAAAAATTGGAAACATCATGATAGGCGACGCGCATCCATTTCGTATTATCGCAGAAGGGGGACAAAATCATTTGAAAGATGTCGCGCGCGCGCAAGAAATGTGTCGCGTGGCAAAAGAATGTGGCGCTGATATTATCAAATGGCAATTAAATATTGCTGAAGAAGAAATGGTAAAAGATGCGGCAATCGCGGCATCTAAAGATATTTTGAAAGATCATGGTTCTATTTGGCATTATGTTGAAAAATTTGCGATGTCACACGAGGGGCTCCGTGAAATCAAAAACTATTGTGAAGAAATTGGTATTGAATTTTTGTGTACGCCATTTTCTGTGCGAGCGGCAGAAATTTTGCGTGACATGAATGTACATTCATTTAAAGTTGGATCAGGCGAAGTTGATGATTTGCCGATGATTGAAGATATTGCGAGAATGGGAAAACCAATGTTGCTCTCAACGGGAATGTCTGAACTCAAAGATATTGATTTGATTGTAGGTGCAATTCGCGCAACAGGAACTCCGTTTTCATTATTACATTGTATGTCAGTGTATGATTCGCTCACCACATCACGTTTTCAATTAGGAGTTATTAAGGTTTTGAAAGAACGTTACAATGTACCTGTGGGATTATCTGACCATACTCCGCCAGAGGGATGCAAAGATGCGATGGGGAGACATGTTGACCAAGAATCCTTAATTTGGGGAGCGATGGCGAGTGGCGCATGTTATATTGAAAAACATTTTACGCTTGATCGAGGTCAAAAAGATGCAGATAGTAAATTTTCGCTTGATCCGTATGCATTACAACAATTAAAAAATCAAGTGAAGGCGGCAGAGTCGGCGATGGGAAAAGATAGAATTGTGTTTGAAGAAGAAAAAGATTGCGCAATATGGGCAAAACGTTCGGTTGTTGCAAAAGTGGATATCGCTCCTCACACAATGATTACGAGAAATATGTTAACGAGCAAGCGACCAGGAACCGGAATTCGTTCAAAGGACTATATGTTGGTCTTGGGAAAAACAGCAAAAATAGAAATTAAGTCAGGTGAATTAATAACGTGGGAACAATTACTATGATTAATCTGCATGATTACATTTGTGGAAAGAAAATTTTGGTAACTGGTGGAACTGGTTCTATTGGTAGTGTTGTTGTGCGTGAATTATTGCGCTATAATCCTTCTGTTATACGTATTTTTAGTAGAGATGAAACGAAACAGTTTGAAATGTTACATGAAATGAATAATCCAAAACTTCGTTTTTTGGTGGGAGATATTCGCGACCGCCAACGTATTATGCGCGCGTGCGAAGATATTGATATTATCATTCATGCGGCGGCGCTCAAACAAGTTCCTTCGTGCGAATATAATCCTCAAGAAGCGGTATTAACAAATATTTTAGGAACACAACATGTGATTGATGCGGCTCTTGAAAATAATGTTGACAGAATGGTTTTGATTAGTACGGATAAAGTTGTTGCTCCAACTAACGTGTATGGTTCAACAAAACTCGTTGCTGAACGTTTGACATTGGCCGCTTATTTGTTACGAGGACAACGTCGTACCACAAAATTTGCTGTTGTGCGATTTGGAAATGTTTTGTATTCACGAGGATCTGTTTTAACGTTATGGAAAAAACAATTAGAAAATTTTAATAAAATTACTTTGACTGATCCTTTGATGACGCGATTTTTTATGTCTATTAATGATGCGGTATTGCTATCGTTACGAGCGTTGACTCATGCAAAAAATAGTGAAGTATTTGTTTTGAAAATGCCGGTTGTTAATATGCAAACGATGGCTCGATTGTTTATAGAAAAATATGGAAATACAACGAGTACGATAGATATTATCGGGCCGCGTCCGGGAGAAAAACGACATGAAGAATTATTGCAAGCCAACGAAGCAGAATATGCACTTGAAACTGATGATATGTTTGTTGTTCCAACGCAAGCGCATGAATATTTGGGAGATCGCGTCCTGCAGGTATATGAATGGCCAAAAACAAAGCAAACTTCGTATCGCTCGGATCAACTACCACTTATGAGTGATGATCAAATTCGTTCAATTATTTAATTATTTCTTTACGTTAATTCAAGTTGTTGTTGGATATGTCGCATCTTCAAAATGAAATTGTCGCTGTTGTGGGAGCCAACGGATTTGTTGGTTCAAATCTTGTTCAACGTTTGCAAAAAGAAGGAGCAATAGTTCATTGTTTAGTCACACAATCAACTGTTATTTCGGGAGTAACACAAGACAATATTCATGTGTGTGATATTCGGGATGCTGAAAAAATCCGTTCAATTATTGTGCGCATCAATCCAACCTATATTTTTCATACAGCCGCTATCTGTTCAATTCCTGAATCTATCAAAAATCCTTTAGAAACATATGCGATTAACGTTACAGGAACATTGAATTTACTTGAAGCATCACGAGTAATTAATCTCAAAAAATTTGTATACATTTCGTCTGCTGAAATATATCGCGCGTCAGAATTGGCTGTTTTTGAATCATCAGAACAGCACGCTCAAAATCCTTATACTGCTTCTAAAATCTCGGCTGATGCATTAGTTCAGGCATATGGATATAACTATAATGTACCGACAGTTGTGATTCGTCCAGCGAATGTCTATGGTCCTCATAACACAAAAAATGTCATTCATATATTTATACAAAAAGCGTTAAAGAATGAACCGTTGATAATTGAAGGAGGAGAGCAGGAAAAAACATTTTTATATATAACAGATTTTATTGATGCGCTGATTTCTGCATCGTCCGCGGATGTACCATCAGGGTCAGTATTTAATATCGGATCCTGTTTTGCAATTAGTATCGCAAAACTCGCGCGATTGATTATTTCACTCTCCTTATCTCATTCAACATTGACCATAACGCCATCGCGTACAAATTCTCGTCCGACAACATTACGTGTGAACTGCGAACATACAAAACATGTGCTTAACTTTACCGAATCAACTCCATTTGATATTGGAATTAAACAAACAATCACATTTGAGCGAAAACATTCTGCGCATATATTTCATAAAACTATTTTGATTCCGATTACACGCGGAATGATTACACGAAATATTTTGCGAGGAGAAGCATTTCGGATTTTGAAACAACAGCAAAATGTTCGCTACGTGATTTTAATTCAAAATATGTTGAATACAACTCCGCCAGAATATCTTGAACAAGAATTAGGGGGAGATAATGTAATTTTTGAGTATGTTGCTAACACACAAAAACCAAAATTAGATCGCATGTTTAGAACGTTGGTAGAATTTTTAGTATATACGAAAAGTACAAAAGTATTTATTCAATCAAAAATTGAATTTGAACGAAAATCAAGTCGTCTGACATTATTTTTTATCAATGCATTTTATACCATAGCGTCTAAAATTACATTTTTGAAACATGTGGCACGTCAGATCGCGTGGCGTTTTTTTCATGAGAAATCGCTTAATTATTATTTTGAAAAGTATAAACCTGATTTGGTATTTTCAACAGCAATTATTTCAAATTTAGATATTGATTGTTTGCATCAAGCGAAGCGTAGAAATATTAAGACCGTATCAATGCCAAAAAGTTGGGATAATCTTGATAAAATTTTATTTCGCGCGTTGCCTGATATTTTTTTAGTTCAAAACGAATTGATGAAACAACAAACAGTGGAATATCAAGCAATGGACGCTTCAACAATTCATGTTGTTGGATTTCCACAATTTGATACGTATACATTACAAGAACCACACACAAAAGAAACATATTGTGGACGTTATGGATTCAATCCTGCATTTCCAATTTTGTTTTGTGGTTCTGAAGGAAAATGGTCAAATGATGATGAATTGATTTTTCATTCAATTATCAATGCGCGAGAACGTGGAGAAATTCCACCATGTAATATTTTGATTCGTCCACATTTTAGTAATGCGCCACAGCATATCTATAGGGAATTAGAGAAATATCAACATGTATATATTGATAATGATTTTCGTAAATCAACTTTTTTTGGAGATCATTGGGACCCAACTGAAACCGATACTCATGAATTTTCGCAATCATTACATCATTGCGCGATGATGATTACGTTTGCTTCAACACTCGCGCTTGATGTTTCATGTTTTAACAAACCAATTATTTTTGTGAATTATGGAGTTCGGTATGTTGATGTTCCTGCATCACAAAATAAAATGTATGAAAGTGGACATTATGAAGAAGTGATGAATACGGAAGCCGCATCGCTCGCAACTTCGTATGCGCATCTCATTGAAACTATTAATGTGTATTTGAAAAATCCTGAACATAAAACTTTAGAACGAACTCGCTTGCGCGAAAAAATGTGTGGTCCGCTTGATGGAAAATCAGGTGCACGAATTGCCGAAAAAGTGATAGAATATTTGAATGAAGAAACTAATCGCACAATGTAAAGGTAAAGGTTTATTTTTTGCTATCGCGGTTTTTCTTGTTCCGCTTCTGGTTTCGCCGATGTCTCATGACCCTTTTGAAATTGACAAAATTTCTGTAATTCGCGCGTATGGATTAGTTAGTTTAGTTGTATGTCTTTTGTCATTTCAGTTTAAAAATATAACGTGGACAAAATATAAAATCGCAATGTCCTCGGTTGGTTTTTGGTTTTCGTTATTAGTTATATACTCAATCATTGCGACTTTTTTTTCTGATAATCCATTATTGTCAATCATGGGGTCGCAATTGCGTGGTGGGGGATTACTCACATTGTTGAGTTCGTTTGGTATTTTTTGTGTGTTACGCATGCATGGAACATGGACAGAAAAAGAAACGCGCCAATTCTCTTTGAGTGTTTCGTGCGTTGTATTAGCAATTTCACTGCTCGCGCTCTTACAATACATAACGCATCGCTATATCTATGTGGATACCTCACTGATGACGACGGGATTACCACTTGAACTTGTACGACCATCAGGAACGTTTGGACATCCACTATATCTTGGAATATATCTTGCATTGAGCTTTCCCTTTTTGATATACGCATTTCAGAAATATGCGCACGTTTCATATCGGCTGTTGATAGCTACAAGTATGATTGCAGGAAGTAGTGCGTTATATCTCACACGTTCACGAATCTCTTTGTTAGCTGTAGTGATAACCCTGCTATGCTATGCCTATTCCACAATTCCTCGTCAACGTTTGCTAATGTTCTTTGTAGGATTATGTAGTGTGGTATTTATAGGAATATACAGTAACGCCTTTAATTCATTAACTAGAACTGAATCCATAGTTACGAGAATGTATGAATGGAAATTTGCGACGATTCATATTTTGAAACGTCCATTGTGGGGGTATGGATATGAAACGTATGGGCATTATTCTTCATCACGCGAAAAAAGTGATACTGAAATTGAGCGTGGAATTGCAGACAGAGTGCATAGTATTTTTTTAGATACTGCGTGGAATGTGGGAATTCCCGGAATGATGATGTTGCTTGTGATTATGTGTATCGCACTTATGAGATGTGTCAAAGAACGAATAACTATGTGGAAATTTGCTATTGCATGTTCTCTTGCAACATACTTGATTGTCATGGTGACAAGTTTTGATTATAGTTTTACGTATGTATGGTTTCCATTTTTATTAGCGATGGCGTATGAATCTGGCGAACAATATAAGAAAGTATGTCTATCCGTATGGCAAAAATCTTTGTGCGTGTGTATTGTTATTCTTTGTGTATTTCCTATTTTTAGCAACGGATTAATAAGAACTGCAGAAATCAAAGCAGGAACAGGACATTTGAAAGAAGCAATAGTATGGTATACTGTTGCACGAACACTCACACCATTTTGGCCACTTATATATGTTCAAGAATCGGAAGTGTGGAATGCGCTTAATCAATAATAAAATAATTATATGAATCCATGTACGTATATTCCAAAATCAATGATTGATGAAACGCTTGCAACAATTCCGCAACAGGGAAAACGTCTGCTTGAACCACTTAAGTTATTTTCGAAAGAACATATAATTCCGATGAATATTCTTGAAGATAAAGAAATCACGAATGATGCTGAAATTCATATGCACGAAGGTGATCTCTGGCACTGTATAGAAGGGGAGGTGATTTTTATATATGGAGGAGAATTAGTTGAGCCGTGGGTTCAAAAAAATCCCGATGGAACAGAAAATCAAAATGAACTAAAAGCAAAAACCATTCGCAATGGAGAAGAAACAACACTACATAAAGGCGATTGGCTATGGATTCCCGCAGGCCAACCGCATCAACATATATGCAAAACCCTCGCCCGTCTCCTCATAATCAAAATCCCAAACCCCGCCTAGGTAAGTCAGGTAGGTATCTGAC
>CAYVCS010000067.1:0-6935 GCA_964450455.1 uncultured Gammaproteobacteria bacterium
CCAATTTCTAGGCTTTAGGTAATTAGCTTGTTAGCTTTTTAGGAAACTGTTACGTCAATTTCCTAATAAGCTAAATAAGTCATTCGTCAATCTAAAATCTAAAATCAACAATCTAAAATTGTAACCTGTCAATCCTTTATCTATAGTACGTCATTTATAACGAACCGCACCTTTTTACGGCATATCGAACCGCACCTTAATACGTCATATCGAACCGCCGTGAGATATCTCGTGGCGACGGTGTGGTACGAGATTTCTCGTTGCGACTCGAAATGACGCCGGGGTGTGGACTTGAAATGACGTAATAAAATGATTTAGTAATCTCGTAATCTCTCAATGCCATCCATTTTTTGCATTTTTTCTAATGCTTTTGCTTCAATTTGACGAATTCGTTCGCGTGTTACATTAAATTCTTTTCCCACTTCTTCAAGCGTGTGTCCAACTCCATCCACAAGCCCAAAACGCATTTCCAAAATCTTTTGTTCACGCGGAGTCAACGAATTAATAACGTGTTGCACATAATCCTTCAGTAATTGTAAACCAGCCGCGCGATCGGGCGTCACACTTTTTACATCTTTAATAAAATCCTGTAATGACGAATCCTCTTCATCATCACCAACACTCGTTTCAAGAGAAACCGTTTCTTGAGAAATTTTGATAATATGTTGCACTTTATATAATTCTTGATTCATTTCAGCCGCAATTTCTTCTGGAGTTGGCTCGCGTCCAAGATCCTGAATCAACTGTCGTTCAATTTGCTGAAACTTGTTAATCGTTTCAACCATATGCACAGGAATACGAATCGTTCGTGATTGATCAGCCAGCGCGCGAGTAATCGCTTGACGAATCCACCATGTCGCATACGTTGAAAATTTATATCCTTTTCTATATTCAAATTTTTTGACCGCTCGAAATAATCCTATGTTTCCCTCTTGAATCAAATCCAACAATGTCAATTGTTTTCCCACAAATTTTTTCGCAATAGAAACCACAAGCCGCAAATTTGCTTCAATCAAATTTTTCTCTGCTTCTCTATCTCCTTTTTCTTTTCGCTTGGCGAGTGCAACCTCTTCATCTCCTTTCAACAGGGGAATTTTTCCAATTTCGCGTAAATACATTTGTATTGAATCAGCAGATAATTCCGGAATTTCAAGTGTTTTTGATGATAAATTAAGTCCTGCCAAAATTTCTTTTTCTTTCTCTTTTCCGCCAAGCAACTGTTCTCTCATTTCCAATAATTGCAATCCTTCACGCTCCATCTCATTCAAAAAAATCTCATATTCCATTAAATAATCTTCAACTTCAGGAAACGTTACAATGATTTCATTTTCAGTTACAAATCCACGTTTGCGCGCTTTATTCAGCAAATGTTCTATGCGGTCTTCGCTAGGAGCTTGAGTTTTCACATATTTTAAAGAGGTGCGTTCCACATTTTTTTTCTGAACTTCTTTTTTTGCGGCTCCAACAAAACGTTGTTTTCGCTCCATTCGTTTTGAAAGTTGTTTTTTTTCTTTATCTGTTGTTTTTGTTGATTTACGAACAACAACAGACGCGATTTTTTTATGCGCTGATACAAAAACCGATTTAGTAGATTTTTTTTGAACAATAGGAGTGATTTTCTTCAATCTGACAGAGAGTGGCAAAACCTTTTTTTTATTGATAATTTTTTTTATATGTTTAGTTTGTTTTATTGCCATACACACAATTCTCTTACATCAAAAAAGAAAGAGCTTTAACTCAATTATTATTATGCTGATTCTATTTTATCATTTGGATCTACACCTACATCTTTTGACAGTTGATATGCCGAAAGAAGTTTGGCGATCCGCTCGTTGTCACCACGCGTTTCCGCGTCGCGTAAAGCATGAGCAATGGTTGCAATACGTTGTTTTTTGAATCGTGCTGTACAAAAACTATGTACACGTTCGTATTCTTGTTTTAATTCCTCCAAAGAATATGCACTATATTCAAAAGTTATACGCATCTGCAATTCATCGATCGTTTGAATTGTCGTTGCATCAGTATATCCTTCTTTTAATTGACGCACAAGTGGATGAAATATGGAAGGAAAACATTTATCATGAAACTGCGAAAGACGAGCTTTATCTGCGCCCACTCGAACATGGAGCGCAAGCAATAGCATATATGGTTGTGAACGCAAAACAGTACCATTTTCCACGTTTGTTTGAGGCGTTTGCGATGGCGCGCGACGTATGGTTACACCAATTTTTAATTCAGCTTGCAGAGCTTCACGAGAAATCTGAAGCAGATGAGAGAGTTCTTGTATATAATGATCTTTCTCAACAGGAGATGGCAATTTTTCAATAAGTGGCAAAACCATACGTGCGATAGAACTTTTTCCTCGGCCGTCATGAACATCAAACCGCGCACACGCTTCTTCCATTGCCCACATAATATACGGCTGTGCTGAATCAACTCGTTGTTTCCACACATTCTTGTCGCGACGTATACACGCATCTGGGTCTAATCCATCACCTTCATAAAGTCTGATCACGCGAACTTCAAACCCGAGCGAAAGCGCGATTTCAATTCCACGCATTGCCGCTTTTCGTCCCGCCTCGTCATTATCAAATGCAAATTTTAAACGCGAGCAATAACGTTTCAACAACACCAACTGTTCCTCGGAAAGTGCCGTGCCACTTGACGCGACAGTATTCAAGTATAAAGCGTCGTGTGACGCAATCAAATCCATCTGTCCTTCAACAACAATTGCTTCACCACTTACGCGAATCGCTTGTTTAGCGAGATGCAAACCATACAGCATTCTTCCTTTATCAAATAGTTCAGTTTGAGGACTGTTCACGTATTTTCCACCATGCATTCCCTCTTTGTTGTGAACCATGCGTCCCGTAAAACCAATCAAAATTCCATGATGATTGTGAATAGGATACATAATTCTATCCCGAAATCTATCAAAATATGAACCACGTTCATTTTTACTGACCAATCCTGCTCGTTCCATATCGCGTGCAGAATATCCATATTTCAATAGCGTCCGATACACCACATCCCACGAATCAGGAGCATACCCCAACATAAATTTTTTTTGTGTCCCCTCGCTCACCCCACGCTGTTCTAAATATGCGCGCGCATCTTTTGCGTAAGAAGCATCTTTCAAAATAATGGCATACACTGATGCGGCTGATAACAGTACACGACGAACAATATCTTTTTCATCTACGTTTGGTATAGATGTTCCCAAAAGCGATGTTGTGTGAGTTTTTGATGAACGTGTTAGGGTAATTCCCGCGCGTTGAGCGAGCGAAGTTAACGCTTCTGCAAACGAAACTCCTTCAATTTTTTCCAAAAATGTAAAACAATCCCCTCCTTCATTACATCCAAAACACTGCCAACGTCCGCGATCAGGCGACACCATAAACGAAGGAGTTTTTTCTTGATGAAATGGACATCGCGCTTTGAAATATGTGCCTGACTTTGTTAATTGCACATACTCTCCAATAAATTCAACTAAATCAACTCGATCTTTTATGTTTTGTATTTCTGTATTGTTTGCCATATTTCTAGATTTTTAGGATATTACATTTTTATGAATCACAACATATCGCAACATCCCAAAAAGCTAACAAGCTAATCAATATATTCCTCGCATAAATCCACGCTTTTTAGGGGGTGGGGTTTCTGTGGATGGTGATTCTGCTTGAGTAACAGATGTATCTGACCTATGACGTTCAATATATTCTCTAATTCGTTCCATTTCAACTTCAACAGTTTTTCCGTCATATTCACCTTGGTGACGAGTAAACCCTTCATACGTATGTTGCTTCATATCTAAATGCAAGTTGATGCGCAGACCTCCATCAACTTCCTGTGGGTATGCATGAAACCGAGGATATAATTCTCCTCCAAAACGTTTTGTATACGAAATCTCGCCTGGGCTACGATGCGACGCATATCCAACATGTTGCATTAACACATGCGAATTTTCACTAAATGTTCCTTTGATTATGAGATACATAGTGCGATTTACGATTTTAGATTTTAGATTGACGATTGACGATTGACGTAAATCTAAAATCTAAAATCGTCAATCGTCAATCTTTTTGTCTTTCAACATACGCGCACTCATCGTATATCCGCCACCAACAGAATCCAAAAAATGCAAATGTCCACTGCCTCGTTGATATACATAACACGTCAACACCGTACTTTTACTCACATGATACCCAAAATGTATTACACCATTGTTCTCAAATTTCTCTAGCACATCAACTAATTGCGCGCGCTGAAGTTGTGTTCCCTTGATCGTCGTTTTCAACATTCCATCTATTTTTAATGTATCCGTTGCCGCAATCAATTGTCGTTTATATAACACTCCATCAAACAATGGTCGCAAGAAATGATATTTGAAAGCATATCCAGTTAGCACTAATTGTACCATTGTTTGTACACAATTCAAAAATGTTCTACGTTGATACTTCATCATTAATTCCTTTTTTACTTCTCCAAACGTTTTCACCAATTTTAATTCGTCTACAGTTACCGGATGTCGCATATCATAATCACCATACACTTGTTCAATCGTCTCTAACATAGTTTTAAACACAACAAATTGATCTTCTGAAACATTCGGGCTGATAACTAATGAAACAATTTCCTTATCATCCATATCCACGCCTACCTCCTTCCATCTACATTGCAATCCTTGCAAATTAGGATCAGCTTGCAAAACAGTTGCTAATTCAGAAAACATCACTGCTGAATCACGCTTAACCCATTGTTCTGCGACAATCAATCCATTTCCCATACATACTGCTTGTGAATATCCATCTGCTATTGCAACTCGCGCGACCAAAATCGTATGCCCTGCTTCATAGAGCTTAACGACAGACACCGAGCCAACACGTAATTCAAGTTGAAAATTAACACGCGCATTACGTTGAATCAATTTCAATTCACTCATTATTGTTTCAGTTAATTCAGACGGACACGCAAGTGTCGCTCCATCACCACCAAATATAAACGGAATTTCAATTCCTTGTGTGCGAGCGCAATTAAGCGCCGCAATCACAGCGCTTGCGGCAACCAAATTAACTTCTTTATATAAACCATTTTGCACCGCGCGAGTTGAACCCGCAATATCAGAAACAATGACATCCCACGTTATGGGCAATGCAGAAAAATATGACCTATCATTAAAAAGTCCTTTCATCGTCCCACGATACACCGGCAATTGAGAATAAAATTGTGTACTCATACCACTATCGGTATACCTCATAGAGAACGATTAATCAAGAATAAAAAAAACCCGGCTGAAGTCCGTAGACATCAACCGGGTTGGCAAAAAGTTAAAGTACAATGTGATGGTTTTAATCCGATACGTCCTTTTTACGGGATAGCGTCAGAAAAAAACCGAATTTAGAGCTATGCTATGCTACGGCTTAACTGTGCAGTAGTAGTTCGGGTCTCCGACGCCCGCACCACCCTTGCACTTCGCCGTGCACAGACAGTCAGCACTCAACTGCCAGACGTTGCCGAGGACGACAAGCTCGCTCTCCTGACAACCATTGGTCCAGTTGCTGTCGCCAACACCCCACGTCGTCGTACCATTGTTACACGACTGTCCCGCCTTGCACTTGGCGTTTGCCCAGATTTCTCCAGATCCAAACACCTCAAGCTGGGTGACATTCGTGCACCAATTCGCCCCATCAGCCGGAGCGAGGCACTGCGCACCAGTAAAATACCCACTCAACTCATACTGCGAGTTGATCAAGCGCACCAGACACGACTTCCCACTCGGAGTAGGAGGGGGAGGGACAGGCGGATTTGAAGCCGCCGGACATCCCTCGTTGACCCCATTGATCACACCGTTGCAGTTGTTGTCCACAATGTCAGTGCAGACCTCAACCGCTCCCGGTTTGACCATCGCGTTAAAATCGTTGCAATCGCTGTCCGTGAGGACGTACCCCGGAGGCGGCACGCACAGACACTGACTGCCCGGCTTGCCGTACCCATCGCCATCCCCATCATAGAAAACGGCCTTGCAACCAGTCGCCGCGCCTTCATCCGTCAAGCCGTCTTCGTCGTCGTCGAGCCCGTTACAGCTCTCCTTCGGCGTTGCCGGAACCGGAGGAATCACACCCCCCGTACAGAAGTCGTCCTTATGACCACAACCCTTCTTCGGGTCGCAGTAGTCGGACGTGCACTCAATCTTGTCATCGCACTTCTTCGGCGCGCCGTTACAGACGCCGTCCGTACAGAAGTCAAGAACCGTGCAGGCGTCCTTGTCGTCGCAATCCGCATCGTCCGAGGAAACCAGTTCCTCGTCCGCATCGAGCATTTCCGCAGTGTGGACACACACTTTGTCCTTGCATCGATCGTACGTGCAAGCGTTCTTGTCATCGCAATCAGCGTGACTTGAACACTCCCCACATCCATACGCAGAATCGCACCACTCGCCATCACCACACAGCCCATCGTACGCAACGTGCACACAACCCTGTCCCATCACACAGCTATCCGCCGTGCACGCGACATTGTCATCACACGTCCCACTCAACATCTGGCAATTGCCGTTGATACACGCAAGTGCAGTGCACTCGTTGCCATCGTTGCAATCCAACTGCGTCAGACACGAAATCGAGGTAGAACCTCGGCACGTGCCAGACACACACACATCACCAGACGTGTAGTCGCTCCCGTCATTGCACATCGTGTTGTTCGGATTATACTCACAACCCGACGAAGGGTTGCAAGAATCATTCGTGCACTCGTTGCCATCATCACACTCACGCATGACGCTGGCAACGCACTGACTGTTCACACACTCCGCCGTAAGGGCGCATGAGTTACCCGAATTACACAACATACCGTTCAACGCCTGCAAATCAGGCAGACACACACACATCACCAGACGTGTAGTCGCTCCCGTCATTGCACATCGTGTTGTTCGGATT